>LCEJ01000032.1 GCA_000997105.1 Candidatus Daviesbacteria bacterium GW2011_GWA2_42_7 | reverse complement strand
ATCCCTGATTAATATTTCCGCAACTTTCTTTTCTTCATCCTCGGTTAATTCTCGCACCTCTTGTGGTAAAACATTTGAAAGATCGCCTATTAAAAACACATTCCTCTCCAAGGGCAATTTTTCCTCCTTAACTGCTAAAGAATTAGAGGGGGAAAGAAGGCCAACTGCAGGGCTTGATAAAATCATAAGGCCTGAAACCGAACCTACGGCAAAATTTCTAGTGTTATTAATAAAATCATGAATTACATCTCCATGCTTTGCCCAAAATGCCTCCTGCAAATCCTTGTGTTTCTTAATCCACTTATCCCTAAGCTCCTTATAAATATGCTTATCCCTTTGCGCCATTAAGTTAATGATACCAGAATAGAAAAAGATTTAGGAAATTTGCTTAAAAAATTCAAATAATTGAAGTCCGGATAATAAATAAAGTATACTATTATCATGGCGAACATAGTTCAAACATGCGCCAAATGCACAAGGCAATTTTTAATAATTGAGCAAGAGCAAAAATTATTAAAAGAAAAGGGCATACCTTTCCCTACCAATTGTTCTTCATGCCGGCAAAAAAGAAGACTGACGCTTAGGGGTGCAGAAAGAATGCTTTATAAAACAAATTGTCAAAAATGCAACAGGGAAATAATTGTTGCTTATGATCCTTCAACCGTAGAAAATATGATTCTTTGTAAAAAGGATTATGATCAATATTTCCTTGAGAACGATTCAATCATTAAAGATCCTCTTCCTGAAGTTTCATTATGACCGCAGAAGCTTTTTTCAAAGAATTAAAACGCCTTATCAATAGCCAGCCTAAAAATCCTTCCCATATACTAAACTCCGAGAATTGTGAATATGGAGATCAAATTTATTATTCAAAAAATCTTTTTAATGCCTTTGACTGCTCAAATTGCGCTGATTCAACATATATTTATGATTCTTACATGTGCGTAAACTGCATGGATTGCGATTATGGAGTAGAAAGTGAATTATGTTACGAGAGTGTTGACCCCTACAAAAGTTTTAATTGCGAATACCTGGAGAATTGCAGCAACATGAGGGACTCCTCTTATTGCTATGCCTCTATTGATTGCCATGATGTCTTCGGCTGCGTACATTTAAACAGTAAATCATTTTGCATATTCAATAGACAGCTTACGGAAGGGGAATATCGTGAAGCGGTGAAAAAATTCAACGTTCTACCTTCTGAAAAAATTCTTGAAATGCTTGAGGAATTGAAAAAGAGATATCCTTATACTCAAACAAATGATGCCCATAACGAAAATAGTGCCTACGGCAACTATATTTACTTCAACAAAAATTGTTATTTATGTTTTGATGCAACACGCAATCAAGACTCTGCTTATTTATATGATAGTCATAGGAATACGACATGCTTTGATTTTACTTATTCAATTGACGGCGAACTTTGTTATGAAGTGGTTGACTCTGCCCACTGCTTTAATTGTAATTATTCGGTATTCTCCGGACATTGCCAGGACAGCTCTTATCTTTTTAATTGCGCCAACGTTAAAAACAGCTTGGGATGCGTGGGTATTTCTCATAAAGAATATTGCATTTTAAACAGACAGTTTAACAAACAAGAGTATGATAAAATTAGTCGGAGAATACTTGAGGATCTGAAAAATAAAAATCTAGGATGGGCCGATTTAACCTTTTAGATTATTGGTTCGGGAAATTCTTCCCCATCTTCGGCGCCACCTATAAATTCTCCAGATGCCGTCCATTTGGCTATTTCATTTTCCACTGAAGTCCTATTTTTCCCGTATTTCATACGAGATTTATTAACAATTTCAATAGAATAATCAAAGCTCGGCTTCGGAACATTAATGGTCCGCGCGGAGAAAGGAGGCGCAACCTTACCATCAACCGACATTTTTACATACATTTCCCGTACATTTAAATTGATCATGTCTTCGGCATTAAAAACCGGTGAAAATTCTCGAGTTAAATATGCCGCGTCGTCTCCCCCCACGGCAAAGGTGACAATCGAACCTACATTTCCAAATGCTGTCGCCTTAACATCATCCGGCAATTGAGCGATATATTGATGGGCAATTGTCAGATCAAGATGGTATTTTCTTGCCTCGGATAAAATACTTGAAAATGCGTCAGTGGCAAAATTTTGAAATTCATCAACATAAAAATAGAAATCTCGTCTTTCCTCTTCCCGCATTTTTGCTCGCGAGAGAGCCGCTTGTTGAATTTTTGTTATAAACATAGACCCTAGAAGCGCCGTATTGTCGTCCCCAAGTTTTCCTTTTGAAATATTCAGCAGCACAATTTTTCCTTCATCCATAAATTTTCCAAAATTCAAAACATTTTTTCTTTGTCCTACCATATTCCTAATTATTGGATTAGATACGAATTGTCCAACCTTATTAAGAATTGGAATCACCGCATCATTTGCAAACCTTTCGTTCCAGGCGGAAAATTCATTTACCCAAAAGCTCTTGACAACCGGGTCTTGAATTTGCTTGATCACGCGTTGGCGGAATGTTGTGTCCGAAAGCATACGGGGAATCCCCAAAATATTCGAATCGGGCGTTTCAAGAAGAGCCAGGGTTATGTAGCGAATAATGTGCTCCATCCGAGGATTCCAATTGAAGGCAAAAAGTTTTTTGAAAATGGCAATAAAAAATGTGGATAAATGTTGCCGCATCTCAGAGTCATTAACCGGTTCGAGGGGATTAAATCCGATTGGGAAATCTCGATCTGCGGGATTGACATACACAACATCTTCAATTCTTTCCTCAGGAACAAACATTAATAATTCATCGGCTAAATCTCCATGCGGATCAAGAAGACAACAGCCTTGTCCTCCTTGAATATCCGATATTAAAAGAAGTTCAAGTAGTCTGCTTTTACCGATTCCGGTCTTTCCAACAACATAAAGATGGCGTCTTCTGTCAATCCTTTTAATGCCGAACCGTTTCTTTTCATTCCGGTAATTGGTTTCGCCAAAAATTGACATATCTTTTGAATTAACGCTTCCTTCTCTAGGCAAAATGTCGGGAGCAGGAGCACGCTTTGATGTCGTATTTACTACATTCGACACAATTGCGCCTTTAGACGGAAAATGGAATATCGTGGCTATTTCCGCCGTAGACCAAAAATCACCATTCTCAAAAATCCTAGTGCTATAAGCTTCTGCCAGATTATCTTTAACCTGCCCTTTTTTTAACTCATTATTTGGACACTTCAAAGCTTTAAAAAGGCTTGCGATTGTTGTTATTTTTGACCTTGCCGTTTCTTTGTATGGCGCAGCATAAGCGATTCTTAATTTCCCAAGATAGATATCCTCATTCATTTTCGACTGCGATGTGTCTTCTGAATTTTTTCCAAAAAAATTATACATGAATCCCTTCAGCCCCCGTTGCCAAAAACTTGATCCTATCCGCTTCAGAACAATTTGAACACACGCCTGTTCTCCGGAGTCTGTTTTAGATAGGATTGCCGAGAGATTTTTAAGTAAATCTTCCTCAATATTTTTATAAGTATTAATGAAATAAATACTGGATTTTTTAAAACTTAGCTCAAGTATCGCCGGATTATTTATTACAGAAAAATAATCATTTGTCTCCTCAATTTCCGCATCTGGAAATTGTGCATAAAGTTGCGATTCAAGAATATTTTTAAATTCTTTAGGAATTACAATATAAAAACTCATGAATTGCTCACTCGAAGACATTTCAAGACTAAGGTATGTTCCGGTTGGTAAGAGGCGGTGCATGGACTTGAGAAAAGCTTCCATTGCGTCCTCTTTTTGCTCATTAGTAAGAGGAATCTTGATAAGAATAATGCTTTTGGTTTTGCTGCCACTTTTTTCCAATTCTCTATGAAATAGCAATTTTGCAGTAATTTTGACAGCAACTATTGAAACAATAACTAATGTAATGAAGCCAAGAATGGCTTCCCCAAAAAAAATTAATGTATTCATTAAGAATGTTGAAATAGCCGCCATTTGTTTCTAGTATACTACTTTATCTCCTGGGGAGTGTCCCTTTGCGCCATCAATTAATCATAACAAAAGAGTAATTTAAAACAAAAGGTGTATTTAAAAAAGGTGTAGTCTTCTACTAAACTAATTATCTATTGAATTACTTATTAAAACCATGTACGATTTAAGTAGCTCTAGTCCACTAGAGGACTGAAACTCTTGATGAGAAGATATAAGCGATTAAACGAAAGAGATGTTTTTGAAGCTTTTAATAAAGTGAGGGATTCATTTCTTGCAGCCAAAGACGGTAATGAGGTAAATAAAATAATTGACGGACTATTAACGCATGATGAAAAGTTAAAAATAGGAAGAAGAGTAATAATCGCCAATTTTCTAAAATCCGGCATATCTATTGACAGCATAGTCCGGGAACTTAAAGTAGGAATTGCTACCGTAATGCATGTTTCCAGGAGATTTGAGAAATATCGGGAATGTTTCGATCTAATCGAAAAGCGCCGCAAGGAAGTTGAAGAAGAGTATGACAAGAAAAAATACAGAACAGTTGGCGGATCAAAGAAAGTCTTTAAGACAAAAGAATACACAGGCTTTAAAAGAAAAGATGTTAAAAGAAAATGACTCTACTGCTCTAGTCCACTAGAGGACTGAAACTAATTTATGAACTTTAATATTTTTCACTTGAGCCCCATCTTCCTTTTTCATAAACTTAATGGTTGTAAATAACAAGAATTTAAAGCTTTTAGAGGAAGGCGATGTCATTTTAAGCTAAGACATTATTTTCCTTATTGACAAAGATATCCTCTTCTGTTAATTTGGGATAAATCAAATTTGCCCACCAATATGGCACAATCTCGCGAATTACCAACCGATTCAGGTGCAGAACCAGGAGCACAAGAAAGGAAGCCTTTAATTTCAATCCAGAGGAGCGTAATACCAGCTTGTGATGTCGGGGATTTAGATGTATTCGAAAAGATAGTACGAGAAACTTCAGATATTGAGGGAATTGGTGGGTATAAGATTGGTCTTGAACTCGTGGCTCCCTTTGGCCTTATAGAGGTAATGAGGCGAGGCAGAGAATATACTAACAAGCCGTTTATCTACGATCACCAAAAGGCAGGAAACGACATCCCTGAATTAGGGGTTAAATTCGCCGAAGGGCTACGAAAGGCTGGTGTTGAGTCCGCAATACTTTTCCCATTTTCAAGCCCAGTCACACAAAGTGAATGGACAAAAGCATGTCAGGAGGCTGGTTTAACAGTTATAGTCGGTGGGCATATGACACATCAACAATTTCTTGAGAGCGAAGGTGGTTATATAGCAGATTCTGCTCCGGAAAGAATTTACAGGCTTGGAGCGCAGATGGGGGTTCGAGATTTTGTTGTCCCGGGAAACAAAGTCGAATCAGTAAATAAATATCGTGAATTGCTCGAAGAAATCTTGGGAGAAAGCAACTTTACTCTTTACGCACCTGGTTTTATCGCACAAGGCGGAGTTATTGCTGATGCGGGTAAAGCAGCAGGCAGAAACTGGCACGCAATTGTTGGAAGCGGCATTTACAGAGCTCAAAATATGAGAGAAGCTGCTCAGCAAATGGTATCTCAAATAACATAATATGGTATCGCAGGAAGGTTCTCCGCAGAATACTCATCCAGAAGGTTTAACTACAACTCAAGAAGCCTTAGCTGATTCATTATTTGAGGTTGGAGCGATCAAATTCGGAGCGTTTCGCTTGAGGCTACACGAAAGGAATCCCGATGCTCCTTTAAGTCCTTATTACGTTGACCTAAGAGTTTTACCTCTATATCCTGTGGTAATGAAGCAGGCTGCACGAGCTTATGCCCAGGTTGCCCTAAGTGCAGAGCACTATGATGTAGTTTTGGGTATATCTGAAGCAGGTAATCCTTTGGCAACCGCATTTTCTCTTGAAACTGGAACGCCACAGATATATCTTCGAAAAGAAGAAAAAATAGGACATGGAATTCCGGGAAACTTTATGACACCAATAAATCCCGGTGAGACGGTTTTACTTCTTGACGATTTAGTAACACAGGCAGATAGCAAACTTGATGCTATTCGCACTTTAGAAAGCTCTGGTCTAATTGTTCGTGACGTAGCTGTTCTTGTAGATAGAGAACAAGGAGGGGCAAAACAGCTTGCAGACGCAGGCTACAGGCTTCACGCTGCAACTCCATTCTCAAAATTATTAGATTACTACCATAGGGTTGGGAAAATTGACGAGGCGAAATACAAAGAGGCCAAAGATTACATGACCGCAAATAGCTAGCCCTACGGTTCTAAGACATTAAAACCTTCTAGGACCGTCCCCAAAAGGCATATAAAAACAGTTTATTCAATCAGCTTTAGAAAATATTAATTTCGTCTTCTCTTCCTTCATTTTCCCTATCTTTTCCGCTGCCCTTTCCTGATTTATCTTCTTCCTCATCTTTCTCTCCCTTGACTTCACCATTTTCTCTTTCCAGGCGTATAGTTTCAAGGGCTTTTTCGATTTGATCTTTTGATCCGGAATTTTCTTCAATTATTTCCCGGAATCTTTTTTCATGGTCCTCAAGGACTTCACGCAATTCCTCTTCTTCTTTTTCTGAAGTTTTTTTCCAAGCTTCCTCTATGCTTTTTTTGTAGTCTTTAAGCGAGTCCTCCAAAACTCGCTTTTCTTTTTTCTTTTTCACAACATCTATAATTTCTTGGCCGCGTCTCTCAACTTTTATCTTTTTAGTTGACGGTTTTGTAAAAGCAATGTTTTCATAAAGTCTTTTAACCGGATACAACGGCTCTCCGGGAAG
>LCEJ01000031.1 GCA_000997105.1 Candidatus Daviesbacteria bacterium GW2011_GWA2_42_7 | reverse complement strand
ACGGATTGAATCCCGGTATTCTAAGGATATCAACTCCTATTATCTGTAATATAACAAATGCAAAGATAATAAACAAAAGCCCGACAATTGCGGAAGTCAGGCCTTCGGTAGCGGCTTTAATTGCTTCCGGATTTCCCTGGGAGGCCATGAATTTATAGCCGGCAATAATAATCATAATTAAGGCAATTCCTCCCGAAAGTCCCAAGACAACACTATAAATAGACTTTACAAAACCCGCCGGTTCAGTACTTATCTTTCCAATCGCAGTATCGATTGCCAAGCATTTTACAATATCTTTTTCTCGTTTTGGATCCTGTTTCAGCATTTGCTCGGTAATGGGATTGCCTTTTTCATCTTCGCCTTCAGAACAGACAGCGTAGGCTTTTGCGACAAAAGGAGAACTAATGGATAGATTTAACAAGAGAAAAAATAAGATTATAAGTCCTGCAGGCAAATTTTTCTTCACCCATTCATCGTAGACAAATTTAGATTTTTTTGCAAGACCGCAATGTCCGTTTGCCGCTGCCCTTAGGTTATGAAATTAAGATAATTATCTGAGGTGATTACGGAGAATTTCTCCGCTTGAGGATATGCAGTACACCAATCTTTAGGAACGAGCGCTTTATTTTTCACTGACCATTTAAATTCATAAGGAAAAAGTTTCCCATTTCTTTCTTCGATCAAGTCTATCTCTCTTTGCTCATAAGTCCGCCAAAAATAAGAATAGCCATGGATATTTTTATAGGATTTTTTCTTCATCCGTTCTGTTATTAGGAAATTTTCCCAAAGGCTTCCTATGTCATTCCGAGAGTCTAGAGTATTAAATTGCGAAATAACAGCATTTCTTATTCCGTTGTCAAAAAAATAATATTTTGATTTGCTGGTTATTTCGGAACGTAGATTTCTGCTAAAAGCAGTAAGGCGGTGAATGATGAAGGATTTTTCTAAAAGATCCAAATATCGTCCTACTGTTTTCACATCTATTACGAGGCCTCCTGCCAATTCGTTAAGAGAGACCTCTGATCCAACCTGAAAAGATAATAATTTTAGAAGATCTAGTAAAACTTTTGAGCCCTTTATTTGTGCTAAGGCTAAAATATCCTTAAAAATGTAGGAATTGACTAGCTCTTCAAGAATTTTTACTTTTTCTTCTTTTGTTTTCGCTGTCAGAACCTGAGGATAGCTGCCGAAAATAAGATACTCCTCTAATTTTTGTTTTAAATCATATTTATTCAGCTTGGGCATTAATTCCATCTGGGCAATGGGGTAGAGGGTAAGAGTAGTTTTTCTTCCCGTCAAAGGTTCTCCGATTTGATTTGCAAGATCAAAAGAAGAAGACCCTGTAGCAATAACTTTAATATTTGGTATCTGGTCAACAATAATTTTGATACCCATTCCAATATTTGGGATTAACTGCGCTTCATCCAGCACGATTAACTCAGCACTCTTTGCGTATTCGATAATTCGCGGAAAGTCTTGCGAGCTCAATAACTCCTGTATGCGGATATTGTCGCCGGAATCCAGCTTGTATTTTAAGGCAGTTTTATTTAGGAAGCTTTTTAAGAGGGTCGTTTTACCTACTCTTCTGGGGCCGTAAATAATCAGGGCGCGATTTTCCTGAAGAAAAGGATTTAAGTCTTCGTAGAAGCGGGTAATCATGGAATAAGCCTATCACAATTCCATAAATTTGTCAAATTTTAAGGAATCATGTTCCTCAAATTAAGCATATTTTAAGGAATTTAGCCACAATAGGCTGGACGGTAGAAGGATGGGCGAAAAGAAGATTTGAGAAGCAATTCAAAATTCATTTAGATTCCGCAATTGGTTCTGCAAACGAAATGGAGGTTCACGTAAGTATGGCAAGAGATTTGGGGTTTTGGCAAAAGGAATTTTGTGACGAAATTATTCAAAAGTATCTATTTCTAGGCGGTAAATTAACAAATCTCCGAAATAACTGGAAAACCTATTAGTCTAATTTCCATTTTCTATTTCTCTACCTTCTACCGTCAAACGTCTATCCTCCACATTTTACCTTCTATCGTCTAGGAAATGTGTGCATTTCCCGTCAGACTAAAATGTCAAGAGATACTTGACAAATCCCAAAATTAGTGTTAATAATAGGAGTATGATCCCAAGATTAGTAGAAAAGTCTATTTTAAAGAGCCTCGAATTGAAAAAAATTATCCTTATTCTTGGAGCGAGACAAGTAGGTAAAACAACCATCGTAAAGAGAATACAGCAAAAATTAGACGAATCGGGCAAAAAAACTCTTTATCTTAACTGTGATAATGATGAAGAAAGAAATGCTGTAGATACCACGTCTAAAGTTTTGCTTGAAAAACTAATGGGGAATACCCAGGCTCTTCTAATCGACGAAGCACAGAGGCTTGAGAATCCGGGATTAACCCTTAAGATACTCTATGACAATTTTCCAAACAATACGATTATCGCTACGGGTTCATCAAGTTTTGAATTAAAAAATAAAATGAGCGAGGCCATAACGGGAAGATATATTGATTTTACTCTTTTTCCGCTTTCTTTTAGCGAAATTTTATCTTATCAAACAGCTTCCCAAAATAGAGCGCTAGAGAGGGAATATGCTCACTCTTTCTTGCCGCAAATTCTTTTATACGGAATGTATCCTGAGATTTATTTACAAAATCGTTCTGAAAATAAAGAAATTTTGCTTGGGAAAATCGTAGAAAGCTATTTGTTCCGGGACATACTATCATTTCAGAGAATCAGAAACTCACAAGCGATAAAAGATCTTGCAAAAGCTCTTGCTTACCAAATGGGATCGGAAGTAAACGAAAATGAGCTGGCAACACGCCTTAAAATAGACAGGAAAACAGTAGTGTCGTATTTGGATATTCTTGAAAAAGCGTTTGTTATAAATCGCATCCGTCCATTTTCTAAAAATCCAAGACGCGAGATAGGCAAAAATTACAAAGCATACTTTACCGATCTTGGAATACGAAATGCCCTTATTGGCGATTTTAATCCTTTGGCAATTCGGAAAGATCGCGGCTTTCTATGGGAAAACTTTCTTTTTATAGAACGGATGAAAATGTTTGCGAATATACAGAAAACTGCTTCTTTGCATTTCTGGAGAAGCTATGGTGGCGCAGAAGTAGACTATATAGAAAATCTTTCAGGTCAAAAACTTGCCGCTTATGAGTTTAAGTATTCAGACGGACACATCAGCCGGGGCGCGGCCTCTTTTACGAAACAGTACAGCACAAAAGTACAACTCATTACTACGGAGAACTTCCTTGAGTTTGTCTAACAATAAAGCATATTTTTTATCTCCCACCGTCTAGGATATGTGTCCATTTTCCGTCAGGTTGATTTGTCAAGATATTTGGGTAATTGAGGACTAAACTGCGATTATTAATTCGGGATTTCAAGGAAAGGAGAAATTTTATGAAAGAACGAATTATCAAACCAGAAGGATTGACAAAGCAAGCCCAAGAAGGGTATTCTAAAAGTGCACCCCGACATGATCGGGATGGAGATATTTTTATGGAAGTTAAATCCGATATGCCTCCTAATTCGCAACCAATAAGTCCTGAGCGAGCAGAAAATAGGAATTTGAAAGCAGAAAAATCAAGTAAACCAGTTTCTCAAGAAAAAAGCAAATCTCTTACGGGGGCTGAAAGCCCACTAATTGACTTGGAACAAATAGTCGATAAGGAGGTATTAAGAAAAGAATGGTACGCTGCATTTACGCCAGAAGAATTAAAAAATGCTGATACTCGGGCGACAATAGAAGCTGCTATTAGATTGGGATATGGTCCTCAGAAGGAGACGTCAAAGGGAGCTAAGGCAATAAGAGCAAGGGAAGTTATTGAGAATGCCCTGCTTGGGGATGAAGATCGTATAGAAAAAGTTGAGGAAATATTACAGCTAAAGTTATCGCCAGAGCAAAAGCAAGCATTTTTAAAAGCGCACTATGTAGGAAGTGGCGAGGAAGGAAAAGATGGTGGAAAAGCCGGCGTGTACAACTATACGGCAAAACAACTTCTAGAAAAAGCCCGCATTCTCAAGAACGAGGTAAGACTTACCGAAGAACAAAGACGTATTCTTATGGAAGCAGGTCTTGCAGCAACACCCATTCCTGTTAATAACTATGCGGATCCGATTTTACAAAATATAGTAAGAGAATTAAATGCAGAGGTGGGTAGGGTAGGGGTGGGAAGGCCTCTTGATCCAAGATTTGTTGATGAGCAATTGGCTAGAGTGCGTAATCTTGTAGATGCACAAAGAGTAAATGGACAGGAAGGATTAGATCTGTTGACGGAATTAAACGCTTGGATGAACGAGTCTCTTCAAGCTCAAGGAGAAGATCGCGGAAGATATTTTAATACTGCAGAAAGAAGGGCAATTTTAACAAATTCGGACGAAAGAGAGAGGGTCTTTGAGGAGATTTTTATTGGAGTAGATGCTAACCCAGGTGTTCAGTTTGAAACAGCAATGGGTCTTGAGCCAAGAGGAAGGTTGGATGAATTTTATGCTACTTTAAGTCATGCAAGAATTTTCGATAACAATGGTAATGATATTACAGATTTGCCAAACGCAGTGGCTCAAGTAGCAAAGGAAAGGGAACGATTGACCCGGGAATTCTCTGCAAGAGGCGAAATCCGTCGTGTCCTGCATAATGCTAACTGGAGCGTTTCAATGGGGGGGGGAGATATTGATCAATTTGCTCAAGCTATGTCAACTTTTCAGTCAGAATATGTCGATCTTATTTTTGCAGATCCACTAGTTAGCACAGCAATGCATATGTTTGAACAATCATTCCAGCAGATAAAAGCAGAAAATAATGGGAGGTTGCCCTATGAAGAGCTTGCGTGGGATTTCAAAAAGGGAGAAAGTAATCTAGAGAATCGCGTATGGGATCTAATGAGGAAAGGGATAGAGGCAGGAACAGTGCCGACTGTTTCTGAATGGAGATTAAGACGTTCTATTATCTTGGCAAGAGGTTTTGGGGTTATATCTCTGCGTTTTCCTGAAATTGCTGCTACGGCAAGGCTTCCCGAGGAGACGCCCCTTGCGGGTGCTTATGAAAAAGCAGAAAAGCTAGCAAGCATATACGGAGAAGCTGTTGCTCGTTATCTTGATCCGCTAGAACATGTAATCGAAAAATTTAATATTGGTGAAAACGAAAGAGCTTTACTTTATTTTTTTCTAACCGGAGATAAATCGCATTTTGAGAGTACGGATCAGTTGAGGGAAGCACTTAAAATGGGAGCACATCTTGAGGGCAGTGATAAAAGATTAATTGATATTATCAATCTTTGGAGAATAGGGGGTCCGTTTAGTCAGTCTTCATGGCGTGTCTTTACGTCAATGAAGGGAATGTCCCCAGAAGATGTACAGCGCTCAGGACTCGGTATGCGTGAAGCAAGGGTTGGGGGAGATCTGGAAGACGAGGTAATAGGACAGGTGAATGTCGATCCGAATTGGAGCGGAAAATCCGAGAAGGAAAGGGCAGGAGAGGTTAAAACAAGAATGAAGAACAAGGAAAGCCTTAAGAACATAGAAAGACTTGACATGTGGAAAGATGCGCTTAAAGCAAACCCACTTAGGGTTATGTGGACACTTGAGACCAAAGAGCCTGGTAGGAGAATGCAATTTTTAAGAGAGGCATTGGGAAACATCTCTCAAGATGAAGTAAAACAGATCGAGCAAGACTTAATGATAATTCAGGAGAATACGGTTACATGCCTTCAGTTGCCACAGGCCGATCCTAGAAGGATTGTCTACGGTAACGCTCCAAATGCTCCTGAAATGCTTAAATACGATATTATAGGAGGGAATAATCCTACGCCGGCAGATAACGAAAGGCAAAGACGAGTACGCTTATATGTTGAAAAAATACGTCAGGAGGCAAGTGCCAGTAACTACAGAATTATAAAGAGTTTTTTTGAAAAAACTCCCGCCGAGGGTACTCCATTTCCCTTTGTGATAGGTATGGAGGACATTCCGTTTTCAGACTTTAACTTTATTAACACAGGAGGCCGAGGATTTTTTAGGAGAATAAATGATTATGCCAATTCGGTTAAGGCGACAAACGAGCTTACAGGACTTATACTAAAAATTCCTACATCTCATAATATAGAACCACTTATTGAAAGTATAGCCAAAATTAAAGAAGCAGTTTCTAATTACGACAGGAGAATTGCCATGGAGATTCTTCCCTTCATTGAAGAGGGAATAATACGGGTATACGATAAGGATGTTTTAGCAAGATTACCCGGAGGAATAGGTGCGGTAGTAAGCTTGCTTAAAGACAGCTCTTTTGCTCAAGAAGCATTTAGCAGGGAAGCTATGTCTTGGGATGAAGGAGATAAATTTAATTTTACTAGACATCTTATGCAGAATAACCTAGCGGATAAAGCAGACATAATAAAACTTAGAAAAAGAGTGGGGGCGACATATGCGAACGTTGGCGTAGACATTCTAAGGACATATGGACAATTAGCTCTTTTGCTCTTAGCCTACGAAATGGCTAAAGGAGTTGTTCCTTCTGAAAAATGAATTAGGGTTAATGTGAACCACCAGCTGGAGTAGGTCCAGGAACTACAGGAGGCGCGGGCTTCCGTTCTCCCATTTGCTTAATCATCCCCCATTGATATTTCATGCTGAGTCCTTGCATAGCGGTTCCAAACGCGCCCTGTACTGCTTTAGGACCTGCTCCGATTGCTTTGCCAAGGCCGGTATCCATCTTTGGAGCTTTGAGGGCAGCTTTCAGCATAGTTACCACATTTGGCGTCATGAGAATAATTCCAAGAGAAATTAAGCTGCCAATTAAAGTTGGATCAAAATCTGAAGAATTTCCTATAAGGGGAGGGAAAAAGAGT
>LCEJ01000030.1 GCA_000997105.1 Candidatus Daviesbacteria bacterium GW2011_GWA2_42_7 | reverse complement strand
AAATTAGAGGACTATATTAAAAATCTCAAATAAGTCCTGGCTCTGATTGACTATGTTGGGACTTTTTATTCCCCTAAAAGATACTTATAAGCTAGTTCGTGTTCACGGTTATAATCAGTTGATAAATCAAAGTATTTTAGATGGTATTTTTTACATTCATCTTCGATAAACTTGCTTGTGTCCATAATTCTTTCTGGTAACTTATTTAATTCATCCTCCAGTAATTCGTCCAACCACTGATGATTACCAATATGTTCTTTAAGTAAAGCCAAATTAATATGAGAAAAACCTAAAAAGCAAGATTTTATTTTATATTCCTTAGCAAGAAGCGTTACCTGTTCAGGTAAGATTATGTCACCCTCATAAACAAAATCTTTCATTCCTAAGACTAGATTTATTCGTATAAATTCTTTTAGATAAGGATAAAAGTTTTCTGCTTTCTGGATAAAATTTGGTCGAGGGTCATTAAAATCTTTTTTTACATAGTCTTTTAACAGTCCAATAATAACGTCAGTACTGATTACAGATATTTGTTTCTTTTGAAGAATTTTATGCGCCAAATTACTTTTACCAATTCTTATGGATCCGCCAATCAAGTAAACCATAACTGGAGTATATTAGAAAGTTCTAACAAAGTATACTGCGTATACCCTGAAAAAGCTGCAGGGCATTCTCCCCTGGGAACCTCAGCTATAGCTGTTTTTGGACGTATTGGGAAGAGATATATCCTTCAGTGCTATTTTCCAACCTTATCTTAACCCATCCTGAAAGCTCCTCAAGTTGGACAACACTATCACCCGCAGAAAGCCTCCCTATCTCGGCACCGGAAAGGTTAGGTTTATCCCTCACCCGTAAAAACCCTGTCGGGGTTTGCTTGATTATTAATTTCGTAGCGGCTATAACCTGTGGGACCGGGAAATTCACTGCTTCTGCCTCGGAAACCGCTAAATCAACCGCGATCATCAAAGACATATTTTGAGGCAATACCGCCTTGATACTGCGTTTGGTAAAATTTGCGTGGCTTAAGATAAAAGTGTGGTCACCGGGCACTATATCGGAAACTACCAAAGGAGTAACTCCATATGTTTTCCCGTCAATTTCTACACCAGCCCCATCAGGAATTGATGTAATCGTAACCCCCTTTCCGGAATCCAAAGTTAAAATCTCTCCTGAAGCCGAAGCAGTATTTGCAGCAAGCTCTCTGCCGACAACCGAAAGGGTCCCGTTTGTAAGTTTAACCGAGCCCTCCCAGGCCCCACCTCCACCCTCCAACCTCACCTTTAAGCTACCAACCTTCAAATCTTCGCTTTGATAGGGGGTTTTACCTACAGCTACACCGTCAATAGACACCATCGCCTCAGGAACTGCAGTAATCTTAAGCCCCGCTTTTTCTTTAAACCCTAAGGCTTCTGCTGCCGGTTTAAACCCCAGACGGGCTCCCAGTATCAAAGCGCTTACGATAATCAAAGAAAAAAGAAGTGTTTTTTTCATTAAAATTCTCTTAGAAGAATTATACCAGACCTCGGAGATTTGATTTTTGCCTTGAACCCTGCTATAATCTTTCCTCGTCCCGGCCTAAAGTCGGGATTTAATGTTTTTTTCGCAGAACGAAAACCTTCTGCCTAAGAGCTTTGCGGACAGGGTCGCCCTAAAAACGCAGGGTCTCAAACATCAGCTTTCCGAGGTTAGGGGTTATAGAAAGCTACTTATAATTTTGCAAAAATCCAAGTTCTACCGGATATTTTTGGGGGTCTCTTTTGCGCTTTTTCTTTCAGGCTACCAGCCAACTTTGGCTATCCCGCCCATAAAACAATCCATTGCCCAAGCCCAAGTTACCCAGGAACAGGTAATTACTCCTGCGGATTTTCCTGATGCTTTTAATTTGCCGCATCCCGGGTATTTAACTACCAAATTCTCTACCTGGCATCCCGGGGTAGATGTTGCCACAGGTTACGGCATGCCTGTAAAACCGGTCGCAAGAGGCACAATTGCCGAGGTTTCACTTGGTTTCTGGGGGTTAGGCAACTATGTTATTGTTGAGCACGAACAGGGTTTCCGCTCTACCTATGGGCACATGGGCAAGGTCTTCGTCCGGAAGGGAGATGCAGTTGACTCAAGTTCTATCATGGGAACAGTTGGTATGACCGGACGGACCAGCGGTCCACACACCCATTTGGAAGTAACCAAAGACAGCCGTTATATTGATCCCCTGACAATTTTACCTGCCATCTCTAATTGGCCCGCCACAGCAGGAAAGGCCCCTTATGGAGCAGGGGAAATTAAGGCTGATGTTAAAGAAAATAAACCTAAAGTTTCAGAACCAAAACTTAAATTGAATTTAATTAATATCAATGAGGGTACTAATCCTCAACAATCTCGCCTTCCATTGTTACAACTGGACCGGATCTAAAACCGAATTGCTCCCTTTCACGGTTTATTAACCTTTCTAATAAATTTTTAAATTCAATCGGGTAATCAACGTACTTTAAGATAATCTCGTCTTTGCTCATACCGGCGGTATTAATAATAATTGTGCCGTGGTGCATCATCAGCTTATCAAAAAAAGACTGGACCACCTCAATATGGGTCACTTTATCATATAAAACAGCCGTCATTTTTACCGTCAGCACCCCTTTTTTAATAATAATCCTCCGGGTAGTCAAAAGGTAACGGTTAGCGTGGTACAAAAGCCGTGTTTTTAAAACAGCTACAAGGGACGCTACAATAAGCCCAAGTAAAAGACCATATCCTAAGTTAAAATTTAAGAAATAGGAAAGGCCCAAACCTGCCCCCAAAAAGATAAAACCGGGCCAGCCCAACGCTACGATAAAATAAGAACGGATGTAAAGTTTCCCCAAACCGGTGGCTAAAACCAGCTCCTCATCCTCTGCCAAAAACCTGGCAAAAGACTTTCTTTCATCTTCCGTGGGGGAATCCTGATAATGAAGTTTAGCCATAAATTAGATACTAGCGGTTAGATATTAGTAACTAGTTAAGAGAATTGTAGAACAACTAGCCACTAGAAACTAGTAACTAGAATCTAGATTAGTATTCACCCATGCCGTGAGGCATTGGAGGAGGTGGGGGTGTGGGTTCAGGTTTATCAGCAATTAAGACATTGGTAGTCATCACCATAATTGCTACCGATGCAGCATTTTGTAAAGCTGTCCGGGTTACTTTTACCGGATCGATCACCCCAACTTTGACTAGATCCTTCAACTCCCCGTCAGTCACATCAATTCCCATATTGCCTTCACTCCGCAAAACTTCAGCCAGCGCGACCCCTGCATCCATGCCGGCATTTCCCACTAACCTTCTAAATGGCTTATCCAGCGCGTTTTTAACAATTACAACCCCCAACTTCTCTTCCTCATTATCGGTTTTAATCTTATCTAAAGCAGCACTGGCTCTCACTAAAGCAATCTCCCCTCCGGGGACTATACCTTCTTCAATTGCCGCCTTGGTTGCTGCTACCGCATCAATCACCCGCTCCTTCCTTTCCTTCATTTCCACCTCGGTGGCTGCCCCAACATTTATAACTGCTACCCCGCCGGTAAGTTTGGCCAGCCTCTCCTGGAATTTTTCTTTGTCAAACTCGGAATCCGAGGCCTCAAGCTCCCGGCGAATTTGAGCAATCCGACCATCAATTGCTGCCTTTTTACCCTTACCATCAACAATTAAGGTGGAATCTTTTGTGGAGGTAACCCTGCCGGCCTGGCCTAAATCGGAAGGCTCAACCGATTCCCATTTTCTGCCCAGCTCTTCGGAAAAGACCGTCCCCCCGGTTAAAACAGCGATATCTTCTAAACTTCCTTTTCGGCGATCCCCAAATCCCGGAGCGCCAACTGCCAGGAAGTTAAATACCCCCTTGAGTTTATTTAAAACCAGCATAGTCATCAAATCGCTGTCGATATCATCGGAGATAATCACTAAATTCTTGGAAACAGAAATGAACTTTTCTAAGAATTTAACAAAATCCTGGGCATCGGAGAGTTTCTTGTCGGTAATTAGGATATAAGGGTCTTCTATTGTGGCTTCCATTTTATCAGCATCAGTCACAAAGTAAGGGGAAGAGTAGCCTTTTTCAAATTCCATACCTTCTTTATAATCTACCGACATCTCCAAGGTCTTGCCTTCTTCTACGGTGATTACCCCATCCTTACCCACTTTGGTGATCGCCTCAGAGATAATCTTGCCGATCGGCTCGTCCTGGGCTGAGATAGTAGCAACTTGGGTAATTTCTTCCGGAGTCGTCAGCTTTTTGCTCATTTTAGAAAGCTCGGCTACCAAAGCCAAAACGGCTTTTTCTATACCGTGGCGCAAAATCATCGGGTTACTCCCGGCCTGGATGTTTTTTAGCCCTTCTGAAACAATGGCCTGGGTTAAGATAGTGGCAGTAGTTGTACCATCCCCAGCCACATCATTAGTTTTACTGGCTGCCTCTTTAATAAGCTGTGCCCCCATGTTTTCAAAAGGGTCTTCAAGTTCAATTTCCTTGGCAACAGTTACCCCGTCATGCACCACATTCGGCGCCCCCCACTTTTTATCAATGGCCACATTCCTACCTTTCGGCCCTAAAGTCGAAGCCACTGCCTCTGTCAGGGTATTAATACCTTTTAAAAGTTTCTCTCTCGCCTCAGAATCAAATTTCAAAATTTTACTCATCTTTTCTCCTTAATAATTAGGGTGGGCACTATCGTGATCTGACCTGACCGGTGCAACAGCCCCTCCAGACATCTCTTTTGAATCATCCAACCGCAATTCAATTCTCCTGTTGGGACTAAGTTCTATCACCGAGCAGGCTCCTAAGGCAATCTTTAGACCAACCTCTACTAAGTGTAATTTATTTATATACTTCTCTTCCAGATGACGCGCGGGCATATTTTCTGCCCGAATAGAGCGTCTTGCATATTCAATTTGTTTTATCGCTTCTTTAATTTGTTCTTCTGTTAAAAGCTCTCTTTCTGACATATTTTTTCCTGTCTTAAACTATACCCTAAACCCTAGACGCTAAGAGTGATAGCTCGCAAGCTCCGCTTATACCCTATTTTACCAGCGCCATAATGTCGGCAAAACCTACCAGTTTTAAATCTTCCCCTGCCACCTTAATTTCATCCCCGCCCCATTTTTTATAGAAAACTTTATCTCCTACTTTCACTGGTGATTTTATTACCTTACCATTTTCTAAAACCATATCGTCACCAATGGCTATAACCGTGCCAATGGCCGGTCTTTCCTGGGCAGTTTCAGGTAAGATTATACCGGAAGCTGTCCTGGTTTCAGCAGGGATAGGTTCTACTAAAATATAACCCGAAAGGGGTTGAATAGAAGCCCTAGTTATTAATGAATTACCAGATTTTGCCATATTGATTTCCCGAAATTGGGCAGAAGTTAGCAGTAACCTAACACGGCTGCCATTTTAGGAATAATTACCGATCCTGTCAAGCCCCGTAAGTTGTACTCGCCCCAAAAACTAAAATCTGAGCCATAACTCAAGTTTACCTTATTTATAAATATCGTGACTGCC
Source organism: Candidatus Daviesbacteria bacterium GW2011_GWA2_42_7 (assembly GCA_000997105.1). GTDB lineage: Bacteria > Patescibacteriota > Microgenomatia > Daviesbacterales > UBA10151 > 2-01-FULL-43-38. The sequence goes on along the minus strand of LCEJ01000030.1, from coordinate 1,382 downwards.
AATATCATTTAAAGTCACAACATTATCCTTACCCACCTCAAACAAGATCCTTGTTTTGTAACTTACCGAGCAAGCCCAAAACCCATCCAGTTTCCCTGAAAGTTTATGAGTTTTTAACCGGCAGTCAAAACAGTCTTGACGAAATATCTTTTCAAATTTGCCCAATAACTTTTTTTCTTCGCCAGGAATCTTTTTTATCTGGCGGAGAAAGTGAGAGGTGTAAAGAATTTGCTTTGGGCGCATTGGTTTCATTGACCGACCAATTTTATAAGCCCGTCTATCGGCAAGACTTTCAACTTGCCTCTTCTTTTTTCCTCCCTCATCAACTTAATTGCCCTCAAAGCATCAGCCATTTCAGCCTCCCCGGTCTTTTTTTGTAGATAAGTTAGCGACCCTATATCAACAACTGCAACTTCTGGTTCGGTACCGCGAAAAACAATAATCGGCTCTTTGGTCCTTTTTGCCCGGTCAAAGATCTTACGGTAGTTTTTCTGGATATCGGAAGCGGAGACAATATTACCAATCGGGATATTCATAGTATATATAGAATACTATATAAAATCCTATATGTCAACCCTCATTTTTTACTTGCCTGGTACTTATCCAAGATTTGCCCGATTCCGGGCTGGATAGCCTGCAAAGCACCCCTGGAATCCCCACCCTGTAAAACAGAATTTAAGGCCCCTTCATAAAGTTTTACCATCTCATCATTTATCCCGGCATCACGGGCATCGGAATTTAAATACCAGCCCTTAAAATAAGCAGCCTGGCTTATATATGCCCCAAGGATTGGGTCACCTACTTGAAGCCCGGCCATATCCTGCCTTGGGTATGGGAGAGTTGTTGACCTGGCTTGTATCACCTCAGGAGTAGAAAGGTATTTTACAAACTCCCAGGCTTTTTTCTGGTTTTGAGACCTCGCAGAGACAGCTATAGCCCAAAAACCGCCATAGCTAATTTTGCCACCCGGTAATTGAGGTACGGGAGCAGTCTTGAAATTCAAGTTCGGATTTTCCACTTTTAAACTTGCTGCTTTTGCAGCTGTTGCAAAATAGAAAGCCAACTTGCCGGAGGAAAACATCTGGGAAGAAGAGGGAAGCGTCACATCCCATGTTTTATTTTTTGGGTCAGTAACAAATCCGGCATAAAACTGCAGTACCTCAGACCCGCTTTGGTTGGCAGGCTCGGTTAAATTTCCATCCGGCTGTTGTAAAAAAAGTAAGGCTAGAATCTCCGGCCAAAAATCCACATTGGCAGTTGCACCCATCGCTGCCCCGGCCGTCTGGATCTGCCCGGCAGTATTTTTTACAGTTACCCTTCTTGCAACATCCAAAAATTCCTGCCAGGTAACTGGTACCGTAGCTCCGGCAGCTTTTAAAATA
>LCEJ01000029.1 GCA_000997105.1 Candidatus Daviesbacteria bacterium GW2011_GWA2_42_7 | reverse complement strand
ATCAAATGCTTAAACACTTCTGTCTCAAGCTTACATTCGTTAAATGATGAAAGGTAGGAAAATATTTCTTTCTTAAATACCATAAATCCTCCATTCGTATATCTACCTGACGAGTCCGATGTATTTTTTTTAGTTTCATAAATTTCAACGGAAAGGTCTTTCTTAACAGAAAACTCAAATTCTCTAAATTGAGGAACCACGCCGGTAATTGTTGCTATCTTTTTTGATTTTTTGTGAAATTCGATAAGTTTTTTAATATCTACGTTTGCAATCGAATCAGAATATGTAACCATAAAGTCTTCATCGTTTATATACTTCTTACACCTATCGATCCTTGCACCAGAAAAAGCAAAATCCCCAGTATCGACTAATGTTACATTCCAGTCTGTTTCTTGATGCTGGGTTAGTTCCTTAATCCGACTATCCTTCAATGAAAGATTAATATCATTTGTATGCAAAGAGTATTTAAGGAAATAGTCTCTTATGGAATCTCCTCCTTTTCCCAGAGCCAGAATAAAATCATTATATCCGGCAAGACTGTATCGCTTCATTACGTGCCAAATAATGGGATGATGACCCACCTTTACCATAGCCTTTGGCATATAGTTGGCTTCCATTCCAAGCCTTGTCCCTTTCCCGCCACAGAGAATAATTACTTTCATGCCTTTAATCATAATACTTTTCTGTACCACTTTAGAATCTCTTCTATTTTAACATATAGGGAACGCTTGTTCGCCCAACCCAATCTTCTTATTTTTGCATCATTTAAATGCTGATATGGGATCTCGTTCTTTGCAGTATTAAGTATTTTATATTTTATTTTTGTATTTAGTATCTTTTCTGCTTTTTTAACCAAAGATAAAACGGACAACGTATCTTTAGATGAGAAATTAAATGCTTGTCCGATTGTTTTATTCAAATTTTTCATGAGAAAAATATACCCGTCTACCACGTCCCCGACATACAAATAATCCCTAACGTAAGTGCCGTCACTTCTTAAAAGTAATGTTTCATTTTTTATTACAGATTTACAAATATCTGGGACTATTCTTCCGAAATGAAAATCTCCCTCTCCGTAAACATTTCCGAATCGTGTTATAACAACAGGAAGACCATATGTTTTGTAATAAGCTAGAGAAATTAAATCCGCGGCTGACTTTGATACATCGTATGGATGATCTCCTTTAAGAGGGGATTCTTCTGTATAAGCTTTTTTGGTCTTGCCATATGCTTTATCGCTTGATGCAACTATCACCGCTTTTAAATTGTTTAGTTTTCTTGCGGCATTCAGAACATTCACAGTACCCATAACGTTTGTGTTGAAAGTGGAATATGGGTTATCAAAAGCTTCTTCTACAATTGGCTCTGCTGCTAAGTGAAAAATAAAATCGGGATTATAAAAACTGAAAATCTCCTCTATTAATTCTTTTTTTCGTATATCTGCAATTCTAAGTGTAGTTTTTAAGTTTAAATCCTCGGTCGCATAAATTGAATCTTTGTTAATTTGATTATCTATTACAACTATGCTTTGGTTACCCGATTTTATTAGCTGTTTTACAAGATTGCCTCCAATAAACCCTGCGCCTCCTGTAATAACAATTGTTCCTTTTTTTAATCCTTCCATACTTTCCACCTCGGATCTTCCATCCAAATCCTGTTAAGATTGTCTACATCGGGGTATGTATCCATACAATGCCAAAACCCATCGTGAGCATAAACCGATAATTGCTTTTTGGAAACCAACCTTTTTAACGCCTCATGCTCAAATTCTCCCGGCTTTATATAATTAAAAAATTCCCGTTTAAATATCATAAATCCACCGTTAGTATGTTCTTTTAACACAGGTTTTTCTTTAAAACTCTCGGCAATACCTTTATCGTTGATTTTTAGAAGTCCATACTTACTTCTCGGATGAACACCAGTAATGGTGCCTATTGTTCCCTGTCTTTTATGAAAATTTACCAATTTTTTAATATCGATGTCTGCAACTCCGTCTCCGTAGGTTACCATAAAATTTTTATCCGTTTTAGGAATAAAGTTTTTGACACGCAGTATTCTTTCTCCGGGCATCGTTTCTTCTCCGGTATCTACAAATGTAATTTTAAAATTATCCGCTTTATTCTCGTTTTTTACCCACTTGTGTAGAGTTGTTTTTCCTGTTTTTGTAGAAATGGAGAAATTGTTAAGAAAATGTCTTTGATTTAAAAAATATTGTTTAATCATATCGCCCTTATACCCAAGCGCTATAATAAAATCATTAAAGCCGGCACTGGCATAAATTTTCATAATATGCCAGAGTATAGGTTTTCCACCAATTAAAACCATGGGTTTGGGTTTAAATTCAGTTTCCTCTTTAAGTCTGTACCCCAAACCTCCGCAGAGAATAATCGTTGTCATAGTTTTTTACTTAATTTTAATTTGAGCAGGGAAAAACTTGTAAATCGCAGGTAGTATATCAAAAACAGCCAGCACATAAAAGGATGTAGGAACCATGCAGTATCTCTAATTTTTAAAAATCCTCTCGTGCTTAAAAACAATGGTTGGATAAAAGTAACTGTATAAAAAATATATTTCAATAAATTCACTACATCTTTTGAGGAATTGAAATCGAAAACGGCATATCTTCTGTGATTTATATATTTTGACAATGAGTACCTTTTAACATATAAAACTCTTCTTCTAACAAGATTTAAAATACCTTTTCCTATGTCGTGTTCGATATTTACCTTTTTTACAACACCAAATCTTTTATAACCCAATTTTAATAGATCTACATAAATATCTATATGTAAATAGGATTCAAAGGAAATATTCGCCTTAAGTAAAACTTTTCTTCTCGTCAAAAATCCATTATCTCCTACCGTTGGCAGATTGCTTTTGTTAAATTCAACTGTATCGTAGTTACTGCGTCTTTTAATTATCTTTCCTTTTTCGTACGTATTTGTTAGCCAAGTTTCTCTGTCTGCTTTATTCAAATAGAAAGCGACAGGATCGCTTACACCGAGAAGGGCACAATATCTGTCAAGTACTTTCATTTCCTTATTTATTCCGTAGTGAAGTGTAAAAGTTGAAAATATTTTATTATCGTCCATAAAAGGCTGAACTAATTCTCGCAAAGACTCATTGTGGGATAAGCTATTATCTGATTCTAACCAAAGAACAATTTCGTTTCGTGCCTCTTTTACAGCAAATACTCTTCTTGCCTCACTTTGCTCTCTAAGTTCACTTTTAATTATTAACTTACAACCATATTTTTTAAGGAAGCTAATTGTATTTTTTTTTGAACCCCCATCAACTATGATGTGTTCGATCAAGTACTTTGGATAATCTTGATTTTTAATTGATTCCAAAACTTTTTTGAAAACCTGAGGATTAGGATTAAGAGTAATAGTAAGAATAGATATGCTCGGGAGAGAGGACTTTTTCGTCATTGTATAAACTAAAGAATCATAGCATTATAGCACGCTATTGTCAGCTTATCTTGTTTAACGTATAATCGATTTGTGAAAAAAGCAAATAACTTAAGAGTTCCATACGGCCAGGCTGTACACGGCGAAGAAGAAAAAAAAGCAATCATAAGGGTTTTGGATGAACACAGAACAATTACAGGAAAAGAGACTGAGCGATTTGAAGAAAGAGTCTCAAAAATTTTCGGTAAAAAATTCGGAATTGCTGTTAACTCCGGCTCGTCTGCCAATCTTTTAGCAGTAAGATTACTAAATTTAGCAAAAGGATCAGAAGTAATTACTCCCCTTCTAACATTTTCTACTACCGTATCCCCAATTATTCAGAACGATTTAGTTCCTGTATTTGTTGATGTTAAAGTGGGAACCTATCAAATAGATGTGGGCCAAATTGAAAAGAATATAACCAAAAAAACAAAAGCTTTAATGATCCCTTCCTTGATTGGAAATGTTCCCGATCTTAAAAGAATCAAACAAATTGCTAAAAAACATAAATTGTTTTTTATAGAAGACTCATGTGATACGTTAGGCGCTACTTTTGAAGGAAAACCATCGGGATATTATTCGGATATATCAACTATCAGTTTTTATGGTTCACATATTATAACTGCAGGTGGTAATGGAGGGATGCTGATGGTAAATTCTAAGCAGTGGAGAGACCGAGCGAAGGTTTTAAGGGGATGGGGCAGGACTTCTTCAATTTTTTCAGAATCCGAAAGTCTAGATAAAAGGTTTAGTAGGAAAATAAACGGTATTCAATATGATGGAAAATTTATTTTTGATGCAATCGGCTATAATTTTATGCCGATGGAGTTAGGATTTGCTTTCGGGAACGTTCAACTTGATAAATTAGATAAGTTTAAAAAAATTAGGGAAAAAAATTTTAATAGTCTTTTAAGCTTTTTAAAGGGTTACGAAAATTTTTTTGTTTTACCTAATCAAGATCCTAGAGTTAGAACTCAATGGCTAGCTTTTGCATTAACTATTAAAGAAGGCGCTCCGTTTAAAAGATTAGAGATTGTGACCTTTCTTGAACAGAATAATATACAAACAAGACCTATTTTTACCGGAAACATACTTCTACAGCCTGGATTTAAAAACATTAACGCTAAAACAAACGGCAATTATCCTAATACAAATAACATTATGAAAAATAGTTTCTTAGTAGGTTGTCACCATGGCCTAAACAAACAACAAATTGACAAGCTTAAAGAAGTATTTACAATATTTCTTAAAAAATACGCTTAATCTTTCCTCGAAAGTATTGCTATGCCTAGTCCCCTCTGGTTTTTTAACAACAAATCAATTGAGCCTATTACGTACAAAATAGGATAAAGCAGGCCTGCAATAATAAACCCCTTTCTTAAAGATAAATGATTTAACTCCCAGGCGAGCTTTCCAAAAAACCCAAAAGTTTCTTCTTGCTTTACGATTTTGAATCCAGCTTTTTTCAAATCACTTATTAGCTTTTTTCTTTCAAATCCTTCCCTGGCATGATCTTCATGATGCCACTTTTCTAAAGACTTAAATATTCTTTTTTGATTTGCCTGAGGAGTATGAATATAAAGGTAACCGTTTCTGTTTAGTAAATTATAAAAATTTTTAAGTACCTTTTTATAGTCTGTTATGTGTTCTAATACGTCTATATTTACTATTAAATCGTACTTATTTTGGTCGGACTTTTTTGTCAGATCTCCGTAAATAAACTTTGTATTATTAATTTTTAAATCCCTTTTTATTTGGTTACTTAATTTTATATTGTACTTATCTAAATCTACTCCAAAAACCTCCGAAGTAGGAAATTCTTTTGCTAAATAAAAGCTATATATACCTATTCCCGATCCAGCATCCAAAATTGTTTTTATTTCATCTCTATTTAATGAAGTTAAAAAATCTTTAAAGTACAGACTCCTTATTTGCAGTCCAATTTCCGGTATTCCAAATACCATAAGATAAACTTTTTGCAAAATCGTTAATAGATTCTTTCTATCCTTCTTCCTTTTTCCATAACTTTCACTCATCTGTGAAAAGGAGTGTAAAAGAACCTCCGGATAATTAGAAAACTCTCGTCCAAACATAGATTTATTGTTCGTTATATAAAAAAACCGACCAGATATTCATCAAGATAAAGGATCCGAGCCAAAACAGACTCATGAAGGTAGCAAGCTTAATCACCGGTTTTTTACTTATGAATAAAGGCAAAAGAGAAATCGACCAACCAATTATCGAAATTCTAAAAATTAAATAAGAGAAGCCAAAAACTGTTGCCCAAGTGAGTTGAAACAGGGAAGTTCCAACAAAAACCAAAAAGAAAAAAGTCAAAAGCCAGTTTTTTAAGAAGTGGTCTTTAAGAAAAATTGCAGTTGAAATAATTAGAAATGGATAAAAAGGGTACCGATACCACCCGTGTCCCGCTTCATCAGGAATTCCAGAAAGAAAAATCAGAAAATATGCCAAAAATGCTGCGATAACAATTAAATTCTTCTTAAAATCTTTAAGGAAAAGTAAAATCATACTAAACCAGCCAAAATAAATCCATCCATCTGTATAAAATCTATCAACTAAATACGGCTTCTGAAATAAAGCATAGATGCTGTTAAAAACTAGATCGTATCTATTTAACTGAAGCTTCCAAAGACTAACAAACAATTCTTTATCAAAATAAAATCCGTAAACTAAATACAAAAGAGCTATTGGCGCTACAATAAGCAGAAATTTATAAATATCTTTATATTTTTTAAGCACTAACAGGATAATAACTATTGATAGTGCTCCGGCAACCCAAGGAATTTTTGCCAAAATTAGTAAGCCGCAAATTATTCCTGCTAAATTTCGATAAATATTTTTGTTTGTTTTTAAAAATTTAGCAGTAAAAAATAATGCTAAAAGCCAGAATGGTATGAAGAAATTCTCATTTTGAACAATTCTTGAACCTATGGCTATGGTGGGAATTGTGGCATATAAAAGACTCGCTATAAGTGCAGTTTTAGTATCGTAAATTTCTTTAACTAGAAGGAAGAGGAAAACAAGCGATAAAAATCCCAAAACAACAGCTAAAGGTCGTATATCGTAGAAGTGCAAATCATAAATTCCCTGTACTCCGTTTAAAATGGCAAAAGACCCTGCAACCAGACCAAAAACAGGAGGATGTTCAAGAAACGGGGTAACCATACGAAAATGGGTTTTTTGATAAATTACGTCTTTAAAATTTTTATACTGAGGATGAGGCGACCAGGACGTGGGGACATGATTTTTAATTAGACTAATCCCCTGCCAAGTCCAGGCATATTCATCAAAAGTCGCACCCTGTCTTGGCCAAATGAATAAGTTATTAAACCTAAGAGATAATCCTAAAAATAATATTAAAACCAGAAGTAAATAACTTATTCTAGTTTGTAAAGTTTTTAAAGTTAGTAAGTTTGTTAAGTACTTTATAAACATCATGAACTTTTTACTTTATGAACTTG
>LCEJ01000028.1:4720-11848 GCA_000997105.1 Candidatus Daviesbacteria bacterium GW2011_GWA2_42_7 | reverse complement strand
AAACTCCGCCGAAAAAATCAGGGAGGGGAGATGCTCGCGGGACAAAATATCCCCTCTTGAAATGACAAGCTTTTCAAATGCCTCCGCCAAGCTGTCGTCATCCTCTTTAATTCGGACTCTCGATTCCCTGATGGCATCCAGAAAAAGGCCGGCATGCGATTTCAAAAAAAGTCCGGGTCTTTTTTTAATCAGCTGCATGAGTGTTTTTGCAAAAGCACCTTCAAACTGCGGGGGGCATCTTCGTTTTTCCCTGAACGGGTAATTTTTGAGGCGAACCTTCTTGTTTTAGTCTTTTCTTTGTACTGGATTAGGGCCATTATTTTTTCTCCTTCTCAATCTTTACTTTGGTTTTTCGAAGCAAACTTTTCTTCTCTTTAACCTCGCCCGGACCTTCCGCAGTCTCAACTTTAACAGGCTCCTCTGCCGTAAAAAGGCCAATTTTTTGGCCCGTTTTTAAAGCAACTACCGCCTTTTTAAATCCCGGTAAGGTAAAGTACCCTTTTCTGCTTCTCTGTGTCTTAATAATTTCCTTAAAATTGGCAGTTTTTATAGAAATTACATCCACCCCGAATTGATCCTCAACAGCTTTTCTGATAACCGGCTTTCTGGCTGACTTTTCCACCAGAAAAGTGTACCAGCCTTCCTTGGCCAACTTCATAGATTTTTCCGAAATAATAGGTTTTTTTAAAATAATGTTCATAATTTTGTCCTCAAAATTTCAAGCTTTGCTTTAGACCGTTAGGTCGCAAGCTTTGCTTATTATTTTTTCTCTTCCTTTTCTACTTTCTCATTCTTCACTCTTAATTCTAAACTCTTTACTGCTTCTTCTGTTAAAACCAAAGTCTTATGTTTGATTATTTCTAATATATTTACCTGGTCTGCTGTTAATATATCCACCCCGGTTAAATTCCCCACAGCACGGCTGACATTTTCATCTTTACCACCCAATATAAATAAAACCTTTTCTTTGCCGGATTTTTTTAAAAACTCCCTTATTTGGGATGTTTTGCCGGAAACTTTTTCTAAACCCTTTATCCCAAAAACCTCTCCCTCTGTAAGTTTTGAGGTAAGTGCGGAAGAAAGAGCAGCTTTTTTCATCTTTTTTGGCAGATCTAAAACAACTTTTCTAAACTTAGGGCCTAAAGCGATACCGCCTCCCACAAAAATAGGGGCGGATTTGGCACCATGCCTTGCTCCGCCTGTTCCCTTTTGCTTATAAATCTTCCGGGTTGACCCCTTGACTTCGGATCTTGTCTTTGTGTTGGAAAAGTGCCCTTTTATATTACTCGTATAAACCCGGATTGCCTGTGAAAGTAAAGCTTTGTTAACTTTTACACCAAACAACTCCTTAGGCAGCTCTAAAACTCCGGATTCCTTACCATCCAAAGACAAGACCGGTACTGTCAAGCTATCCGCTTTCCGGCTACGGCTTACAGCAGCCTTCTTAGCGGTAGTCTGTAGTCTGTCAGCAGTAAGCTTCTTAACTTTCGGCATTTTCCCCTCCTTCTTTAACTTCAACTACCTGCTCTTCCTGATTTTCTACATTCAACTCATCCTGCTCCTTGCCCTCCAAAGCTTCAGCGTCGGAGGGTTCCTCCTCCTCTTTCTCTTCCGGAGGCGGGGTATAACCTTTAATTCTTCCCAGTTTTGTAACTACCAAAAGTGACCCGGAAAATCCCGGCACTGCACCTTTTACAGTAAGCAAGTTATTCTTTTTATCTAAAGCAACAACTTCCAAACCCCTAACAGACACAGTTCCCACCCCCATATGGCCGGCCATTTTTTTGCCCTTCAAAACCCTACCCGGGGTAGTACCGGAACCGATAGAACCGGGAGCACGCGACCTGTCGGACTGGCCATGGGTTTTAGGGCCACCATGGAAACCGTGACGTTTCATACCTCCGGCAAACCCCCGGCCTTTGGAAGTACCGGTTACTTTAACCGAGTCTCCAACAGAAAAAACCTGGCCTACTAAAATTTCCTGACCAGGTTTGATGTCTGTTGCTACTTCATCACTACTCACCCCGCGAAACCTTGGCGAAGTGGGGACTTCTCTAAACCAACGGATCTTTCCTTCTACCCCCGCCGCTTTAGCATGCCCGATTTGGGGTTTTTTGGTAGACTTTTTAGTTCCAAACCCAAGCTGGATTGCGTTATATCCGTCTTTGCCGTCTTTAGTTTTGACTTGGGTAACGGAGTTAGGAGAAATTTCAATCACAGTTGCCCCCACCCGTCTGCCGCGGGCATCATAAGTTGAAGTCATTTGTTTTTTAATACCTAATAATGTATTAATCATCTCTTAAAGCCGTAAAAAAGAGTGAGTCCTTCGACAAGCTCAGGATCTCACTCAGTAATTGTGCTTTCAATTGCCGTATCGGTCTCCGTATGGTGACCGACGCACAATCTACTGAAATTGTATTCTCTTTTTATACCTTCAATACCATTTGCATGGCCTAAAGGCAATTTTAACACGGAGCGTGCCTAAAATGCAATAATGAGCCTGGAGGCCTACATTTAGTTCAATCCGGCATTTCTTGATAGGGGATATTTAACATCTCTAATATCTTCAGTGACCGCCCGGGAACTAAAAAAACTCCTTTTTGGTCGGTTCCTATAACTGTCCCTGCAAGGAAAATTGCATAACGGCCCCTACTTGCTTCCCTGGCATCATTGGCATCAAATGTAATTAAACGAGCCTCCAGTTTTTGTCCTTCGGGAGGTAGAGTAGCAGTAAGGGAATCTACTGCTTTGGCTATAGCCCAAGCTAACTTTGCCCTCTCATCTGCAAAAACCGGGTTGTCTTCGGAAGTCGACTCTATCCCACTCATCGGAGAATTATAGCACAACGTCATTATAAGTGACACTTTACGCTATTGCATCACTCCAAAGCTAATCCTGAGGCAATGCTGGTGAAAGTTTCAAAGAGGGTTATCTTTCCTTTGCCAAAGATATTCTCCAGCATTTCCTGAAAAACGGGAATTAGGGAGGAACCCCCTGTCCTTACAACCTTGTCCACTTGTTTAGATTCAATTCCTGCTTTTTCTAAAGTCCTTAAAACCACTTGTTTTATCTCTTCTACCCTTTGAGCAATAATTTCTTCAAACTCTTCCCTGGTAATCATCATATCTAGCTCAATCGACCCATCATTGTAAAAAATTTGCGCTTCGTTATCTTCAGACAACCTTTTTTTAGCTTTCTCAATCGCTTCATAAATTTCAAAACCTACATTGCTTTTAATAAGATGCATTAATCTCCCCACGGCAGAGATATCGGAATTTTTATAGCTCACCCGCTCTAAAAGCTGCATTGTCTCCGGGTTATTCAGTGAAGGTATGCTGTACCAAGAATTTAAAGCTTCATAAAGATGCAGCGGCATCGGCAGATGTTGCTCACCCCAAGTAGAAGAAGCGCCAAAGTAATCCCAAAGTTTGGCCTGCATGATATCTGCATTTAATAAATCTCCCCCAATATATACTCCATCAGTTGCCAAAACGTCTGAGCACGCAACACCCGATGTTGCGAGGCTAGACCGTACTACGGCTGTGTCCAAAGTTCCTCCCCCGAAGTCAAAAACAAACACCAATTCCCCTTTTTTAGTATTTTGGGCAACAAATTGCCTAGCTGCCGCAACAGGTTCAAATTCAAATACCACCTTCTTAAATCCTGCCATTATATATGCCTCTTCTAACCGGCTTTCAGCCCTTTTATCAATGCTTTCAATCTCAGAAAACTTCACCGGCCGCCCGGCTGTAATTTCCTCAATTTTCTCCCCCAAAGAATATTCTGCCCTTTCTTTAATTTCCTTAAGGAACATACTTATTAACTCCTCTACCGAATAAAACTTGCCAAAAACGGTCGTGCCCTTATAATTGGTTTTCAAACTTGATTTTAGTGCTTGCAGTAGCCTCCCTGTTCCGTAATCAATCTCCTCATAATATTCTGCCACCGGATCGGGCCTCGGCTGATCAACACTAGCAGTCCCCACATCAATGAACCTACCAGTAAAGATTGTCCTCTTAATTCCCGCCGCTCTGTTTTTATTGTCCAGAATATATTTGCTGACCGCTTCCTGGCCAATTAAATAAAATGACTCACCTTTATAGCTAATCTCTCCTGTTTTAAATACCTGCATCCTCAACCTCTCCGGAGGTATCTTCGGATCATAAACGATTTCCCGCCTTAAAAAGTAGAGCATGGAGCGCAAAACCCGTGGGTCTAAAGCTGCCACATCAATATTTACAACTTTAACCTGGCCGTTTTTAGCCACAGAGATAGAGCTATTTGTTGTTCCAAAATCTAAACCGTATTTCATATTATCCACCTCCTTCCATCATATATTTTTTCCCATCAAAAAACCCGCTTTCGCGGGTTCTAGTTGGTCTCCTCGCCTTTTAAAGCGAGTGTAAATTTATATTTAAGTTTTGGTCTTACCTTAAACACGGTAGAAAGTATTATACTTACATCTTAACTTCAATGTCAACTCCGGCCGGAAGTTCAAGATGCATGAGGCTATCTATTGTCTTATCTGTAGGTTCAACTATCTCTATTAATCTTTTATGGGTTTTTATTTCAAAAGCTTCCTGGGAATTTTTAGAGTTACTGGAGTTACCTCTGATGACGGTAAATTTTTCTGTTTTGGTAGGAAGGGGAATAGGGCCAACAATTTTTGCACCGGTTCGAAGAGCAGTTTCTAAAAGCTGCTCGCAGGTACCGTCTAACACCCTATGGTCATAACTCTTAAGTTTTACCCTGATGCGCCCTTTAGCCATGGTTAGTTATTAGTTCAAAGTTCATGGTTCATTGATTAAAACCAGACTTAAACTTTCATCTTCCTCTCAAGGTGCCAATATTCTATCACAAAAAACAAAAAAAGGAGCCTTCGCTCCAAACTACCAACTACAAACTACCAACTACTAACTAATTATCTTGGTAATTACTCCGGCTCCAACGGTTTTCCCACCCTCGCGGATAGCAAACCTTAAACCTTCTTCCATAGCAACCGGCGTAATAAGTTTACCTTTAACGCTGTTTACAGTATCACCCGGCATAGCCATCTCCATACCTTCCGGCAAATTCACCTCACCTGTCACATCAGTAGTCCTGACATAAAATTGTGGCCTGTATCCTTTGAAAAACGGTGTGTGTCTTCCACCCTCTTCTTTGCTTAGGACATAAATATTTGCCTCAAACTCGGAGTGGGGGGTAATAGAACCCGGCTTTGAGAGAACCTGGCCCCTTTCAACATCGTCTTTTTCAATGCCTCGAAGCAAAAGCCCTGCATTGTCACCGGCCTGGCCTTCATCAAGCATTTTGTGGAACATCTCAATTCCGGTAACAACGGTCTTTTTAGTCGGCCTGATTCCGACAATCTCGACCTCTTCATTAATCTTAACCTTACCTCTTTCAATCCTTCCGGTCACAACAGTCCCACGGCCTTTAATAGAGAAAACATCCTCTACAGCCATCAGGAAAGGTTTTTCGGTATCCCTAACCGGAGTCGGGATCCACTCATCAACTTTATCCATTAACTCTTCAATAGACTTGATAGCCTCAGGATCACCCTCTAAAGCCTTTTTAGCTGACCCGCGGATGATCGGGGACTGGGGATCATACTCGTATTTCTTAAGTAAGTCCCGAATCTCTTCCTCGACCAAATCCAAAAGCTCAGGGTCATCTACCTGGTCAATCTTGTTCAAGTACACCACAATTGCCGGCACCCCTACCTGACGGGCTAAAAGCAAATGCTCACGGGTTTGGGGCATCGGGCCATCAGGAGCAGAAACTACTAAAATAGCTCCGTCAGTCTGGGCGGCACCGGTAATCATGTTTTTGATGTAATCGGCATGGCCCGGCATGTCAATGTGGGCATAGTGCCTTTTTGCAGTTTCGTATTCCTGATGGGAAATGTTAATTGTAATACCGCGGGCTTTTTCTTCCGGGGCGTTGTCGATCTGGTCAACTGACCTTTTCTCGGCCAAACCTTTAGAGGCTAAAACATTGGTAATAGCTGCGGTTAAAGTAGTCTTTCCATGGTCAACATGACCCATGGTTCCGATATTGACGTGTGGTTTTGTTCTTTCGTATTTCTTTGCGTCAGCCATATATTTAAGCTCTAAAAACCAGCTCTTCAAGCTGGAACTAAATAAATATACCTGAATTTATGCCAAAATGCAATACCTAAATTAATCTACCCACTAATGACAACATATTATACGGCCGTTGGCAAAACTGTCACAACCACACAACCAAGCCAGACCTAGCCACAACTTTGAACATACAACCCTGGAGTGGAAATTCATTCTTACTAATATTTTGAAAAGTGCAAGGGTTTTTTAGAACTTACGAAAATCTATTTTCTCCGGGCGTGATGTATAATATATACAATTATATACAATCCTATGACTTTCAAGCCCATCTTTAACTATGGACAAGCAATATATAGATGGTTTGTAGCCTCTGCCATGGGGATACTCCTTCTCTTAGTTATTATTTATGTAATTTATACCGGCATGTTTAAATATTCTCCTGAATTTCCAATTATTGAAGTTATTTTTTTAAGTTGTTTGATAGTTTCATTTTTAATATGGTTAGCTATTTTAATTCATTTCCGTCTCGCTTCTTCAGCTATAAAAATATACATATCGGATAAGACTTTACAATTAACCTGGAGTACATGGGAGAAAAATATTGACCTAAAAGATTTAGTTTCTATTTCCTATCTTTACTACTTTGCACCAGGAAACGGAAAAGGTATACCCGCAGTAAATGTTCATGACTTAACAACCACATATAAAAATAATCAAAGTACTGATGTAGCTTCGCTATCCTGGATTTGGGATTCTATGGTATTAAAAGCTTTAAATTACATTAAATTAAATAATCCTGACATTAAGATCGAGATTATCCATAAAGACCCCAGATGATAATATCTCTAGCAGCCAAAAACCGCTTTTAAAAAATTGGGGTATTGTTTAAAATTAATGTTCAACGCGGCCAGTGAAGCCTGAGGCAATAATGATTTTTTGGGTAATATTATTACTTTTTATATACCCCTTGCCTATGACCAATCGTTACAACCAAAACAATTTTATTAGTATCCTCAAAACCATAGATCACTCGATACGGCCA
>LCEJ01000028.1:0-4690 GCA_000997105.1 Candidatus Daviesbacteria bacterium GW2011_GWA2_42_7 | reverse complement strand
ATTCCTATCGGCAGAATTTAGCTTTGAGAGGAATTTTTTTGCTTCCTTGGAAAACGATATCGTGGTCACTTTATATTGAGTTCTTTTTTAACTTCTTCCCAAGGTATGACTCTACCATGTTTGATATCATCCAGCCCCTTTTTTATACTTTTTACCAGATTAGAATCAGACATCACCTCCATTGTGGCTTCCCAGGAGGCTAATTCTTCAGGGCTTATCAAAACTGCCTTAGTTTCTCCTTTATTGGTAATGGCAATTTTCTGACCACTGGAAGCTTCTTCCAGTAAATCATATAAAGTATTTCGCGCGGTAGTTGCAGAAACAGTAATCATAATATGCAGTGTACGTTATTCCGTACGTTATGTCAATATATTAAAAACAGTCAACTGAATCGTGCGGTCGTCTAAATTAGTAGAATCCGATATCACACCTCCGATGTGCGATATTTCCAGCAAATGATGACATATTAAAAGCAGTATAGCACTAGTGTTCAACTCTGCCGGTGAAGCCTGAGGCGGCAACTATCTTTTCAGTGATATTTTTCGGAACCTCTTCATAGTGGTCTGCTTCCATATAGTAAGTTGCCCGACCTTGGGACATGCTCCTTATGGCAGTTGCATACCCACCCATCTCAGACAAAGGCACCAAAGCTAAAACCACCCGGGCATTTCCTCTCATCTCGGTAGATTGGATCTCAGCCCTCTTGGAGGAAAGGTCGGCAATAATATCTCCTAAAAACTCCTCCGGGGTAGTTACCTCTACCTTCATAATAGGCTCAAGTAAAACCATCTGCGCCTTAGCTGCTGCATCAGACAATCCTAATGAACCGGCAATCTTAAAGGACATTTCCGAGGAATCAACATCGTGGAAAGACCCGTCATACACCGCTACCTTAATATCGGTCACCGGGTACCCGGCCAAAATACCGGTATCCTCTTTTTCAATAACACCCTTTTCAATTGGGCCGATAAACTCCCGAGGGATTGTACCCCCCACAATTTCCGAGACAAATTCCCGTCCCTGGCCGCGGGGAAGGGGCTCAATCCTCAGGAAACAATGGCCAT
Source organism: Candidatus Daviesbacteria bacterium GW2011_GWA2_42_7 (assembly GCA_000997105.1). Taxonomy (GTDB): domain Bacteria; phylum Patescibacteriota; class Microgenomatia; order Daviesbacterales; family UBA10151; genus 2-01-FULL-43-38. Next base: position 3,626 of record LCEJ01000028.1, on the reverse strand, counting down.
ACTGGCCACGGCCTCCGGTCTGGCGGATGTATTTTCCTTCACCTGTTGCGGTCTGGGTAATAGTTTCTTTATAGGCAACTTGCGGCTGGCCGACATTAGCTTCAACCTTAAACTCCCTCTTCATCCGGTCAACCAAAATCTCAAGCTGCAACTCACCCATCCCGGAAATAATGGTCTGTCCGGTATCTTGGTCCGTCTTCACCCTAAACGTCGGATCCTCCTCGGAAAGCCGGGCCAAGGCAAACCCAAGTTTTTCCTGGTCTGATTTTGTCTTTGGTTCAATAGCCAAAGAGATAACCGGTTCAGGGAAAGAGATAGATTCTAAAATTATCGGGGAACTTTCATCACAGGTGGTGTTTCCGGTAACGGTGTCTTTGAGCCCTACTGCAGCAACAATTTCTCCGGCATAGGCCTCCTCAATCTCTTCCCTATCGTTAGCATGCATCAACATTAACCGGCCAACTCTTTCCTTAATCTGCTTGGAAGAGTTGTAAAGATAAGACCCGGACTTCAAAGTTCCGGAATAGACCCTAAGAAAGGTCAACTTTCCAACGTGCGGATCAACCTGGATCTTAAAAGCTAAAGCCGAGAGGGGCTCTTTAGGATCAGCCTTTCTTATCTCCTGCTCACCGGTTCTAGGGTTTTCTCCTATAACTTCGTTTAGGTCCTGCGGGGAAGGGAGAAACTCCACCACGCCGTCAAGCATCGGCTGGACACCCTTATTACGCAGCGATGATCCTGCCATCACCGGCACAATTTCGTTATTGATAACCGCTTTTCTTAAGGCTTTTTTAAGCTCTTCTACACTGATCTCTTCTCCCCCGATATACTTCTCCATCAACACATCATCAGTGCCGGAAATTTCTTCTACTAGCTTTTCCCGCTGGCTCTCGACCAGATCAACCATATCAGCAGGAATCTCTGTTTCATGGAATAATGCCCCTGTCTGGTCACCTTCCCCGCCTGCATCGCTTTGCCAGTCCGCATCGCTACGCGAAGCGTTGCTGGTAGACGAAGCATTGCGGGCAGGCCAGATATAGGCTTTCTTAGTTAGAAGGTCGACAATCCCTGTAAAATCGTTTTCTTTGCCAATCGGCAAGTTGTAAGCCAAAGCGTTAGCGCCCAGCCGGTCCCTGGCAGATTTAATGGTGGCTAGAAAGTCGGCCCCAACCACATCCATCTTATTGGAAAAAGCAATCAAAGGGACTTTGTATTTATTAGCCTGTCTCCAAACTGTTTCCGTCTGGGATTGGACACCGGAGGCAGAATCTAAGACAATAACACCTCCATCTAACACACGAAGGGATCGTTCCACCTCAGCGGTAAAATCAACATGGCCGGGAGTATCAATAATATTGACCCTGGTTTCCTGCCCGGCAAAGGGACCTTCTTTGGGCGTCCAGAAGGTGGTGATGGCAGCAGAAACGATGGTAATTCCCCGCTCACGTTCCTGCTCCATCCAGTCAGTAGTGGTAGTACCCTCATCAATATCACCTATCTTGTAAGTCCGGCCTGTATAAAAAAGGATCCTCTCGGTAGTAGTGGTTTTACCCGCATCAATGTGGGCAATAATACCGATGTTTCTGATTCTATCAAGAGGGAAATCTCGTTTTGTTTTAGTGGTAATAGCCATATTATTAAATTGACCTAATTAACCTAATTGATCTAATTTCTAAATAATGACCGAATGACCAAATGTCTAAATTGGGATTTGGTACTTGGGGCTTATTTAGGTCAATTAGAAATTAGTCATTAGAAATTTATTTAATTCCTTTCTCTATCTTTGAGATAATACTTTTGACCTCGTCAATCCTCACCCGGTAAGTCCCGGCATCTTCATCCAGCATTTGGAACGCAGCATTTTCCGATAAATCCCCCATAGCTATCGCTTCCCCACGCTTGAGCATGATGACCTTATATTCATCCTCAAGTTTTTGGAGCTTCCCCTGCCACATTTTTAATTTTTCTTGTGTTAGCTTGTCCATAACATTAAAAAACCTCCTCTCGGGAGGTATACATGCACATGATAACCTAGATCCAGCCTCAAAGTCAAATACCGGGAATTCAGAAATGTTACTTCTTTTTCACTCTCACTTCGTGAGCTACTACAGCCGAAGTCTCTGTTGATTTGTGTATCAATAGTTCAATGTCTCTTAAGAACTTCTTACCTTGAAAAATTTCCAAAAGTACCGGTTCTCCTTTTTTATCTACCTGGACAATCATATTGTCAGTCTCATAAGCATCATCGATTTTTTTATCGCTTAGTTGGATCATTAAAATATCTGCATCTTTACTATAGCTAATTTTATTTAGTGCTTTCATACGTCCCCCTTCTGGCAACATGAAATGTTACCACCTTGATTATATCATCATTTTCGTCTTTTTCCTTATTAAAAATCACACGGATTATGTGTGTCTTATCCACCAAATCCATCGCAGTTCCCTGCCCAAAATTTGACTTGCCTGACCACCTGGGTTTTAAAAGTGTTTGGCAAATTTTATTCTTACTGATCTTCCATCCAAAACTTTCTAAAACAGCAAATTTCTCCAAAGCATGTTTAGTAAAAATAATCTTCACCAGATAATCATACCAGACAGGCTAAACAGATGATTCAACCTCAAAGTCAAATACTTTCTGGTACAAACAACTGGCTGTTTTGCTTAAGAATATCTACTATTTCCTCATAAAAAGGCATTACTTCCGGGGAGAGGGAGATCTTATCGGTTTTCGCCTCCAGAAGTTTGTCTAAAGTAATACCTTCCTGCCTCCAGGTCCTACCGTTATCGGTGTAGATATTTAAGATCGGCACCAGTTTATCCAAAGCATAAACGAAACAGCTTTCCGGAGTCTGCCTAACCTCATACTCTTCAATAAGTTCAGTCAGAGCCGAGAAATTCGAGGAAAATTTTCGCCGGATTTGCTCTAAAGCTTCTTTTTCTCTGTGCTCCTTGGTTGCCAAAACTTCCGGTTTACCATAAATAAAAGTATCTCCGGCGTAAGCTTCCACCAAATCGTGTACCAAGGCCATACGGATTACTTTGCCCAAATCCAAGTCCACCTTACCCTGCTCTACCAAATACCAGGCAGTGAGGGCTAGCTGGAAACTGTGCTCGGAATCGTTCTCCCATTCGTTTTCGCCGTTGACCAGTACCACACGGTCAACTTTTTGCAGAAGGTGCGTGAATTTAACAAATTCAATAAGAGGAGCAAGTCTTGCTGTTTTGGTAAGGTTTTCAACCATAAAATAGTTTTACCACTTAAAATGAGCGAAGGCCCTATTGGCTTCAGCTGTCCTTAGGATATCCTCTTTTTTCTTAATGGCTGCGCCGCGGCCTTCTGAGGCTTCCAAAAGTTCTGCCGCCAGTTTTTTGCCAAAGGTGTGATATTCCTTATTGGAACGGGCCCTGGCTGCGCCGATCAGCCAGCGGATTGCCAAAGCCTCCCGCCTTTCACCGCGGACCTCTACCGGAATCTGGTAGGAAGCCCCCCCAATCCTTCTGGGACGGACTTCCATCTTCGGCATAGCGTTATTTACAGCCAATTCAAAAACCGAAAGGGGGTTTTTGCTTTGTTTTTCTATCTCTTCTAAGGCTTCATAAACCAAACCTTGGGCCACACTTTTCTT
>LCEJ01000027.1 GCA_000997105.1 Candidatus Daviesbacteria bacterium GW2011_GWA2_42_7 | reverse complement strand
CCACTCATATCAAGTTTTCCCCGTATAATGTGGTATTTAACACCGGGAAGGTCTTTCACCCTTCCCCCCCGCACCATCACAATACCGTGTTCCGAGAGGTCGTGGCCTACCCCCTGGATATAAGCAGTTACTTCGGTTTTATTGGAAAGCCTTACCCTTGCAACCTTACGTAAGGCTGAGTTCGGCTTTTTAGGGGTCATTGTTTTAACCACAGTCACAACTCCCCTTTTCTGGGGGCTGAATGTCGCTTTGTACCTTCTCTCCCGGGCGTTAAAACTACGCCTTAAGGCTGTTGCTTTAATCTTCTTAGAAGTACTTTTCCGGCCTTTGCGGATTAATTGATTTATAGTTGGCATACCTTAATTCCTTTTATAATATTTTGACAACTTCAAGCTTGCTTATAGTTTTTATATTTTGACAACTTCAAGCTTGCTTATAGTTTTTATATTTTGACAACTTCAAGCTTGCTTATAGTTGGCATATTTTTACCCTTCTATTTTTGCTCTGTCAGCACTCGTGGGTATTAGGCGTCCAATTAGCGCTCGCCAAGCAAACTTGGCTTCACTGAATAATTGGTCATTCATGACTCTATCTTAGCCCTTTCCGCACTAGTGGGAATCAAACGACCAATTATAACGTTTTCTTTCAAGCCCAGCAAGTGGTCGACCTTACCGCAAGCAGCCGCATCGGATAACACCGTTGTAGTTTCCTGGAAAGAGGCTGCTGATAGGAAAGACTCAGTCAAAAGTGAGGCCCGGGTAATCCCCAAGATCACCACCGAAGCAGTCGCCGGATCTCCACCCTCGGCCAGGACCCTATGGTTTTCATCATCGAACTTAGTCTTATCAATAACTTCACCCGGCAAAAGGTTTGTGTCCCCCTGGCTTTCGATCCTGACTTTGTCGGACATCTTCCGGACAATAACCTCAAAATGCCTCTCATTGATCGGCACACCCTGGGAAGCATATACGCGCCGCACCTCATCAACAATATAACGCTGCGCTTCTTTTAAACCCTTAGTCCTTGCCACTTCTTTAATGTCCAGATGCCCGGAAACAAGCTGGGCGCCGGCTGCGATAAGCTGGCCATCCTCCACTAAAAGCGCTGCCGAAGCCGGGATTAGGTATTCCCTCTCTTCGTATGGCTTAGTCGTTGTCCGTACCCTAACCTTAGTACCCATATCAGTCTCAGCCACTGTTACTTTACCGGCAATCTCAGATAAGGGAGCTACATTCTTCGGTGTTCTTGCCTCAAACAACTCCTCTACACGGGGAAGACCCATGGTAATATCCATTCCGACAATACCTCCGGCATGGAAAGTCCTCATTGTAAGCTGTGTTCCGGGCTCACCGATACTTTGGGCCGCCACCACCCCTACCGGAACCCCTATCTCCACCGGTTTTCTGGTGGTCAGATCCCAACCATAACACTTACCACAAATTCCGAATTTTGTTTTACAGGAAAGAGGAGAGAACGCGGCTACCGATAAGCGGGAGTTGGCCGCTGTAAAACCGTCCTCCGGAACAGGCAAAAGTAAACCTGCCTTATCGCTACACTCTTCCAACCTGATAATTACGTCGTGGGCCACATCCACCAACCTTCTGGTCAGATATCCGGCATCGGCAGTTTTAATTGCCCTGTCAGCCACACCTTTTCTTGCCCCACGGGACGAGGTAAAGTACTCAAAAACAGAGAGCCCCTGGCGGTAGTTAGACTTAGTCGGAAGCTCAACAATCTTACCTGTCGGGTCAACCGAGAATCCACGCATACCTGAAAGCTGTTTAATCTGCTCAGTTGTAGCCCTAGCCCCTCCGGACTCAACAATAATACTTACCGGATTGTCCGGGGTAAGTGATGCCAAAGTTTTTTTTGCAATATCATCACCAATCCTAGTCCAAATCTCTTCGGTTAAGACTCTTTTTTCCTCATTGGTAATAAGGCCTTTTCTAAAGTTTGTCTCAACCTCGGCAATTTCTTTATCCCCGGATTCAATTAATTTGTCTTTCTCCGGGATTATTTTGTTGTCAAAAATCCCCAAAGAAAGGCCGGATAAAGTAGAGCCCCAAAAACCAAAGTCTTTCAAATTATCAACCAGCTCCTGTACTTCGTCTTTACTGAACCGGTTAAATGCCTTCATTACTATCTCCTGGATACCTTTAGCCCCAACCGCTTCGTTGACAAAGCTCATTCCCGGAAGAAGAGCCTGGTTAAAGAAAACCCTGCCGGGAGTTGTCTCTATATCCTGGCCATCCTCAAACCTAACCTTGATTTTTTGGCGTAACTTGACCTGGCCGCTCTGGAAAGCCAAATTCATTTCGACTGTATCAAAAAGCTTACCCTCAAGCGGCTTAATCCCGTCATCAATCGAAGTGGCATAATAAGACCCAAGTGCCATTTCACGGTTAGGCACAGTTACCGGCACACCTGAGGCAGGCCGTAAAATATTCTCCTTGGCCATCATCAAATTCTTTGCCTCTTCCTGGGCTTTCTGGCTTAAAGGAACATGCACCGCCATTTGGTCCCCGTCAAAGTCAGCGTTAAAACCGGCACAGATACATGGGTGTATCTGGATAGCCGACCCTTCAATTAAAACAGGATAAAATGCCTGGATGCCAAGCCTGTGTAAGGTAGGGGCGCGGTTGATCAGGACAGGGTGACCCTTTGTCACATCCTCCAAAATATCCCACACCTCAGCCGGCCTCATCTCTAAAATATTTTTGGCACCCTTAATATTGGCAGCGAGCCCCCTGCCGATAACCTCCCGCAGTACAAACGGCTTAAACATCTCAAGTGCCATTTCGCGGGGGAGACCCACCTGGTCAAGCCTAAGTTGCGGCCCAACTACAATAACCGACCGGCCGGAGTAGTCTACCCTTTTACCCAAAAGGTTTTGCCTGAACCGGCCTTGTTTTCCCCGAAGCATATCGGAAAGTGAACGTAATACATGGCCACCACCGGCACCACGCCTTGTAGTTTTAAGGTTGGAATCTATTAACGCGTCCACCGCTTCCTGTAACATCCGTTTTTCATTGCGCAGGATAATCTCAGGGGCACCCAAGTCAATTAACCTCTTAAGGCGGTTGTTCCTGTTTATAACCCGGCGGTATAAATCATTTAAATCAGAGGTGGCAAACCTTCCACCCGGAAGCTGCACCATTGGACGAAGGTCAGGCGGGATTACAGGCAATGTTTGGATTATCATCCATTCGGGCAAAGCATTAGACCCCCGCATCCCCTCAACCGCCCGCAGCCTCTTAGTTGCTTTAATATGCCGCTGTCCGGTGCTTTTCCGGACCTCTTCACGCAAACTCGCCGATAATTTATCCATGTCAATTTTCTTCAGGACTTCCAGAAGCCCACCTGCCCCCATTCCAACAGTCAAAAAATCGGCTACCCCATACTCATAAAGTTTTAAGTACTCGTCCTCAGATAAAACACGCATAAAGTTGATACTTTTCACTAAATCAGCCACTGCTTTGTAGATCTGCTCCAACTGGCTCTCCGCAGTAACCACCCCATCGCGTAAACGCTGGATCTCCTGTTTTGTTGTAAGTTCTAAATCGGCCGCCTCAAGTTCGGAATGCTCGCTGCCTTGCCCCTTACTTCCCTTTTTCAAACCGGCCAACTGTTTTTTCAGTTCCGTTTCCAAAGAGGCGATACTTTTATTGAGGTTTTCCTGTAATACTGACTTTTTTGCTGCTAAATCCTTTTCTAATTTTTCATATGCCTGGGTCTGCAGTTTGGTATCTACATCCACTGCCAGGTATGAAGCAAAATAAATCACCGCCTCTAAATTTTTCAGGGAAAGGTCCAACGTCAGAGAAAGCTTTGAGGGCGCGCCTTTAACATACCAATTATGGGCAACCGGGGCAGCTAAATTAATATGCCCCATCCTTTCCCGCCTAACCTTACTTTGGGTTACCTCAACTCCGCATTTGTCACAAATCACCCCGCGGTAACGGATCCTCTTATACTTCCCGCAGTAACATTCATAATCTTTGGTCGGGCCGAAGATATTTTCTGCAAATAAACCGTCTTTTTCCGGCTTTAGTGTCCGGTAATTAATTGTCTCCGGCTTTGTAACTTCCCCAAAAGACCAAGCCCTAATCTGTTCCGGGCTGGCAATGGTTACTTTTAATGCTTCAAAATCTAACAGGTCATTCATGTTTAGTTCGTAGTTGGTAGTTCGTAGTTGGTAGTTCGTAGATTATTTTTTCTATGAACCATGAACTATGAACTATTTTCCTCCTTTTCTTTACCTTCGGTATTTTCCTCTACTTTTATACCTTCGTCAACCGGTTGGCCCTCTTCTATAATCTCCATTGGTGATGTTTCAGCGGTCAGTTCTCCCTCTTCTGCTACAATTTCTGCCCCCGAAGCCTTCTGAAGCTCGATCGCTGCTTCGGCAACTTTTGCGCTTACCTCAGCCTCCGCCACCATCCCCATCTTAGGGTTAATCGTTTCAATATTAATATCTAAGCTCTGCAGCTCCTTGACTAACACCTTAAATGATTCCGGAATCAATGCTTGCGGGATGTCTTCGCCCTGGATAATCGCCTGGTAAGCTTTAGTCCTTCCCACTACATCATCGGATTTAATAGTCAACATCTCCTGTAAGATGTGCGCAGCACCATAGGCCTCAAGCGCCCATACTTCCATCTCCCCCAACCGCTGGCCGCCCATTTGGGCTTTCCCGCCCAAAGGCTGCTGGGTAACCATAGAGTAGGGCCCTGTGGAACGGGCGTGCTGTTTATCCTCAACCATATGGATCAGCTTCAAAAAGTATGCCTTACCAACCACCACTTCCTGGTCAAAGTACTCACCGGTCCGCCCATCAACAAGTTTTAACTTTCCATGTTCCGGAAACCCGGCTTTTTTAAGCTGGTCTGTAATTACACTCTCCGGAATCTTTTCAAAGACAGGCGCAGCAACCTTTATCCCTAACTTGTCGGCCGCAAGCCCTAAGTGGGCTTCTAAAAGCTGCCCTAAATTCATACGGGAAAGGATAGTTACCGGGGAAATAATAATATCTACCGGCATACCGTCTTCCATGTGCGGCATATCAACTGCCGGCACAATCCGGGAAATGACCCCCTTATTACCATGGCGACCGGCTAATTTATCCCCAACGGTTACTTTTCTGAGTTGTGCAACTTTAACCCTTATTTTCTTTAAGGCCCCGGCATCAAGCTCATCACCCGCCTCACGGGAAAGGATGTGCACACCGATCACTGTTCCCCTTTCTCCATGCGGCATCCTAAGTGATGTGTCACGGACCTCTTTTGCTTTTTCACCAAAGATCGCCCGGAGCAGCCTTTCCTCGGCAGTCAACTCTGTTTCACCTTTAGGCTGGACCTTACCGACTAAGATATCATTAGGCCCGACTTTAGCCCCAATCCGGACAATTCCAGTCTCGTCTAAATTGGCCAGGTTTTCTTCAGCGACATTTGGGATATCCCTGGTTAATTCATCCGGCCCAAGTTTAGTCTCCACCACATCAGTTACATACTCTTCAATATAAACCGAGGATAAAAGGTCCTCTTTGACCAGCCGGTCTGAGATAACAATAGCATCCTCATAACCTAAACCCTCAAAATTCATATAAGCAATAAGAAGGTTCTGCCCTAAAGCAAGCTCCCCTTGGTCGGTAGAAGCCCCGTCAACTAAAAGGTCGTCTGTTTTTACTTTTTGGCCCAAGGCGACTGCCGGCCTTTGGCTGTAACAGGTACTTACCGGAGTATTAACAAACTTTTTAATCTCCCAGGTTTGCTCCTCTGTCTTTCCGGTTAATGTAATCTTCTCTCCGTCAACATAAGTTACCTCACCGTCAAACGGAGCCCTCACTACACGACCCATATTGTCTGCAACCACCCTTTCCATTCCTGTCCCGACAACCGGGGCGGAAGGCAAAAGTAAAGGCACGGCTTGGTTCTGCATGTGGGAACCCATCAAGGCCCTGTTTGCATCATCATGGGCTAAAAACGGAATCATTGAGGCAGAGATACCCACTATCTGTTGGGGGGAAACGTCAATTAAGTTTGCAAGCTTGGCATCAGTCTCAAAAAAACTGCCGTTGTAACGCATGGGGACCCTGGGCGAAGTGATAAAACCCTTTTCATCTATTTTAACTGTAGCCTCAGTGATATAAAAATCTTCCTCATCTTCAGCAGAAAGATAGACAACCTCATCAGTCACTTTCGGTTTGCCATTTACCTGCACTACCTTACGGTAAGGAGTCTCTAAAAAACCATACTCGTTAATACGGGAATAAAGGGCAAGGTAGGTTACAAGGCCAATATTTGGCCCTTCCGGAGAACGGATCGGGTCAATCCTCCCGTATTGGGAGTGGTTAATGTCCCGGATAGAAAAAGATGCCCGCTCCCGGGTAATACCACCTTGGCCGGTAACAGTTAACCTTCTTAAATGGTCAACCTCTGATAATGGGTTTGTCTGGTCTAAAATTTGGGAGAGTTGGGAAGAGCGGAAAAACTCATTAACCGCAGCAATAATCGGGCGGGCATTGACTAAACTGCCGGCGTTAATCTCCATATCGGCAGAGAGCATGCTCATCCTTTCCTTAATTACTCTTTCCAAACGCAAAAGCCCCACCCAAAAAGCGTTCTGGGCAACTAACTCACCAACCCTTCTTACCCTCCGGTTTGCCAAGTGGTCAATGTCATCAACCTTACCCTGACCATTTTGTAAATTAATTAAATATTTAATGGTCGCCACAATGTCATCGTTTAAAAGCACCCAATTTTCCGGTGTGTTAGGGGTATCTAATTTAAGTTTTTTATTGATCTTAAACCTGCCAACACGGGTTAGGTCATAACGGCGGCTGTTAAAGAACATCCCCGAAAGCATTGCTTTAGCATTTTCTAAAACTACCGGGTCACCAGGGCGCATCTTGCGGTAAATTTCCAAAAGAGCCTCTTCTGTGGTTTGCGTTGAATCTTTTACTAGGGTTGTATCTAAAAACCGGTGGTCTTCGCTGGTATCAACGTCAGCAAAGAGCCCGCGCAACGCATCATCATCTGCATAACCTATCGCCCGGAGGAAAGTGGTAGCGGCAAATTTTCTCCGGCGGTCAATTTTAACGGTAATGACATTGGTCCTAGAAACAGAGAACTCAAGCCAAGACCCATGGGCCGGACGAAGCTCGGCCGAATATAACACCCTGCCGGTGATAGGATCTGAAGATGAGGAAAAAAAGACACCGGGGGAACGGACAATTTGGTTTACTACTACCCTTTCAATACCGTTGATAATAAAGGTTCCTTTTTCGGTCATTTGGGGAATATCACCTAAAAAGACCTCCTGCTCGTATTTTTCATTGGTCTGCAGGTTACTTAAGGTAACCTTAACTCTTAAGGGAGCCTCATATGACACCCCTTTTATAACTGCCTGGTCCGCGGTATAACGTGGCTTACCTAAGTTATAATCACCAAACTCGAGCCTCCAATTTTTGCCGGTAAAATCTAAAACAGGGTTTACAGAGTGCAGGATATGTCCTATGCCTTCGTTAATAAACCAATCATAGGATTCTTTTTGCAGGTAAGTTAAATCAAAGTGTTGGTCGAGGTTTTTTCTATTGCCCCAATAGGTACGGGCAGCCGAAGCCTTCGTTTGTTCTGCAGATACACCCTGCTTCTTTGTTTTGTCAGACATAAGTAGATGGCCCTCTTGACACAACAAAAAGAAACATACCCACTAGTATGCCCTTCTTTTTGTATTCAGTTGTGGATTATTTAACCACAACTGGGGCAATGTGTCAATAGGAGCGTAATGGGTAATCTAAAGCTATTGGTACAGAATTTAGTAATATATGAGTATGTACCAGTTAACTCAGATACCATCAGAAGCACAAATCAGGAAACTTTTAAGGAGGGTTGTTTTTGGCAGCACTATCCATTGCCCCCTGTGTAGTTCCAGAAAAACCACCAACTTTGAAGGTAGATTTAGATGCAAGAAATGCCGAGGGAGGTTCTCTCTTCTGTCACATACCTGGTTGGCCCATTTAAGGCTACCATTACCCCAATTCTGGTTGGTTTTGTGGTGTTGGACAGAACAAATACCAGTTAAGCAAACAGCTCGTTTGACCCATCTTTCCCTGGTTACCATCTACCACTGGTTTGAGGTACTAAGATCTAAGTTACCAGAGGATCAAGAGCTTCTAGAACATCTAATACAGCTTGATGAGGCATATTTTGGTTCCAAGTCCAAGAACACCTTAAGGGCTTTGTTTGTAGGTAAACAGGTAGATTCCAAGAAACTGGCATACAAGATTGTGAACAAGTCATATCCGGTGAGAGAAGACGCCTGGGACTTCCTGAGGCAGAAAGTTGCCCCGGAGACTCAAGTAGCCACAGACGGGGCCAAGATTTACCGGGGGATGGAGAAATGGTGGCCGGTAACCCACAGTTATGACTTACACCGGAAGTTTGAGTTTGAACAGACTTCGGAGATTGAGGGAGTATTTGGCTGCTTGCGGACTTTCATCAGGAGGATGTATCATCATGTTAGCTGTGACAAGTTACCTGGCCTGGTGCATGAATTCTGCTTCAGATTTTCACACCCGGAAATGTTTGAATCTCCTTACCAGTACTTGCTAATCACACTACGCCTCGTGCCATTAAGTTAAGATTACCCA
>LCEJ01000026.1 GCA_000997105.1 Candidatus Daviesbacteria bacterium GW2011_GWA2_42_7 | reverse complement strand
TACCGATCCACTACCCACACGGTCTTTTCAATAGATAAAGGCTACCATAAATTTGTTAATTTGTCAATCCGTTCGACAGGCTCAGGATTAACCCTGCCTTCGACTGGCCCTGAGGGGCCGCTCAGGCCCTCGAACGGGAACAAAGTTGAAGGGTCAATCCATTCGACCCAAAAAACTTCCTGGAAAAAAGTTTCTGAGCTCAAACCCGGGGATATCATTGCTACAGTAGATGGCTGGGAAAAGATCCAGGCCAAATACTCTACAGGGAGAAAACAAACTTATGACTTACAAATTGAAGGCACCCATAACTTTGTGGGGAATAATATTGTAGCCCACAATACTATTATCTTTGGGGCTGGTGAAGGATCTACCCCTACTACCACACCCCTCCGGGGTGCTGCTGCAACCGGTACAAATATAGCCGGGGCTAATTTTACATTTGATGCCTCAAATGGTACAGGCACGGGTGGCTCAGGGGCCTTCATATTCAGGACTGCCCCGGTAGGGACAACAGGCTCTACTGCCAATACCCTGGCAGAAATTATGAGGATCACCCCGGGTGGCAATGTGGGTATCGGTACCACTGCCCCGGCAACTAAATTAGATGTCAATGGCACAGTGACTGCTACCTCCTTTACAGGGGCCGGGACAGGGCTTACAGGCACAGCCTCAAGCCTGACTGCCGGCAATGTTACCACCAATGCCAACCTAACAGGAGTTATTACCTCAGTGGGCAATGCCACCTCCATTGCCTCACAGACAGGTACAGGAACAAAATTTGTGGTAGATACCTCGCCAACTTTAGTTACCCCCATTTTAGGGGTAGCTTCTGCCACCTCTTTGGCTGTGCCAGCCTTGACTACTGCTTCAGGAGCAATGAGTATCACCCCAGCCGCTGGTTCTAATTTAAATATAGCTTTATCCACTACTGGTGATTTTGCAGTCAATACAAGCCAACTATATGTGGATACATCAACCGGCAACGTCGGCATCGGGACAGCGGAGCCAGGGGCGCCATTACATGTTTCTGATGGCGGAACTATTCCGACCCTAGTGGGTGGTGAAAAAATAATCGCACAAGAAAATTCTGCTGCAGGCGATCATTCAAGAATAGCTATTGTGTCTGGCACATCTGGATACAGCACATTGTTGTTTGGAGATTCAGGGGACATAGATATTGGTGGAATTCTTTATAACAACGCAGATAATTCTATGCGCTTTGATGTTAATGCAAATACAGGCGGGGTATTGTTTTTAAAATCAGACGGCAATGTCGGCATCGGGACGGCGGGACCTTTGGCTAGGCTTGCTTTGGTTGGAGGTAGTACTCTTCGGTTTGGTAATGACGGAGACAGTGGTGACAACAGTCTCTATCTTCGCGGAGGAACGACTGGAGATAAAGCAGATATCACTCTAAATCATTACGGGTATGCTGACTGGCACATTGCTGCTGGACTTAATGGAAATGGATACTTTAGTATTACAAATTCCGGCTCAGCTGGTGCTACGGATGGGATAACAATGGATACAGCCGGCAACGTCGGCATCGGGGCGACTGTGCCTGGTCAAAAATTGCATATCAAAGCGGCTGCAGGCACAGTATCATCAAAAATATTCTTAGAGGCTGGCGACAACACACGCAATGGTTATATCGAGGGCGGTAGTAATGATGGCATAGGCGGCAGCTTCCTCGCACTTGGGTATGCCTCTACTAGCGAGCTCATACGAATTAACGGCACCGGCAACGTCGGCATCGGGGATGTTGATCCTGATTATAAACTTGATGTAAAAGGTACTATTTGCCAGGATACCGACTCTAGCGAAAGTTGCGACGGCACTGTTACATCTGATATCCGGCTGAAAACAAATGTTGAAGAGATTGGCTCGGCCCTTGATAAGATTGGCCAGCTCCGGGGCGTGTACTTTGATTGGGATGTAACAAACCCGACTACCGAACATCTCGGAAGAGGCACCCGTCAAGTTGGTGTGATTGCCCAAGAAGTAGAAGCTGTTTTCCCTTCGCTGGTATATTCCGATATGCAGGGGTATAAGATGGTTGATTACCAGAAACTTACCGCAGTATTAATTGAAGGAGTTAAGGAACAGCAGGCAGAGATAAATGATCTAATTGCAGGGCAGGCCGGGGTGGCTAATTTGAATATTGATTCAGAGGGTAAGTTAACTGCACCTGAGGTAAAAACTGATAAATTAATAATCAGCTTACCGTCTACAGACTACAGTCTACCGCTTTTGAACTCATCACTTTTAACTATGAACCCCTCGACTTCACTCGGGACAGGCTATGAACCATCAGCTAATAACTATAATGTTGATGTTTTAGCCTCCCTGGGATCTATTTCTGAGGCTATCTTAGGCATTTCTACTTCTGAGGCTACCACCTCAGCAGCTTTGGCTAGCTTAGAGACAACTGTAGCTTCTCAATCCTCAGCCCTGTCCGCGTCAAACGCGGCTATCGCAGACCTGCAGGCTCAGGTAGCCTCTTTAAGCTCACAGCTTACTGCAAACAGCTCACAGCCGGAATCTTCTTCTTCAGCGGTAAGCAGTAGTCAGTCAGCTGTCAGCAATCTTAACCTCACCTCTGCTGACCTGCTTCTGGCCACAGACTCTGCTTCCCTAGCTGCCAACTACCAGCTACTAACTGCCAGCGAGGCTACCATCTCAGGCCAGCTCACTGCCTACCAGGCTACCATCTCTGATACCTTCAAAGCTTTAGGCAACTCCTTCTTAGGTAATACTGTAGTTGCAGGAGACTTTAGTGTAGACGGCACTCTCTCTCTTACTGGAAGTTCCTTAAGTAACTTAAGCACCTTATACATCCAAAATTCCCCCTTAGCCACCCTTGTAGACTTCTTCAATGGCCTGGTCACAATTAATAAAGAAGGTAACTTGGCCGTTGAGAGTTTAAGCGTAGGCAGCTCTACCTTAGGTTCAGGCACAATACCGGCAGGTGAAACCGAAGTACCTATCTCAAACACCAACATCCAGGTAAATTCTAAGGTCTTCCTTACCCCAACCTCTGATCTGGAGGGAACCCTGGCAGTCTCAGGCCAAATCCCAGGCTTAGGGTTTGTAGTAAAAACCAATAAGGTCAGCTCACAGGATATTACCTTTAACTGGTGGATCGTTGGGACAAGGTAAAGGAAAACTAGAGGAAATAGAGGAAAGTACAGGGGCAGTTAGGGGCAAGCCAGGGCAAACCTCCTCTACCATCCCTTATCATCCTTTGATATCCTTTAACTTATGACCAAGGATCAAGAAGAGGTTATCAAGGCAGCCATTGCCCAAACCATGAGGGAACTTTCTGCCCCTCCACAACCTGTCCAGAGATCCAGGGTTTGGAAAGACCCTGAAGGATACCGGCACCTTGTTTCGTGGTCAAATTCAGTCCTTCTAAGGTTTTTAATCAGGTCTTTAACCTCCTCTTTGCCTAAGTCAGAGTACAGGAGAAAAGCCCAGTTGGATGATGCAGCCAGGTCTGTTGTCAGGAACCAGGAAGAAGGGTTCAAAAGAAGTACCACTAAGGAATATTCTGATTTTATTGGTTTTTCCCAAGGGTCTTTGGAAGAGGTTAAAGGTGATATTAGGGAACTGGCAGAGGATGGATTCTTAAAATCCAAACCAGGCTCAAGTTTGGCCAGCATTGGCCTTAACCTAAAGGATCTCAATACAGTATTAAAACCTAAAGGAAAATTAGAGGAATTTAAAGGAGAGTTAAAGGAATCTTTCCTCTATCAACCTCTAACCATCCTCTATCCTCCTTTAAATAAAGTCAGGGCAGAAGACTTAAGCTATGAAATTTTCCTAGAGCTAATTAACAAGACCGACTACAATTTAAGGGTTTTAGTGAAATCCCTGGAGAAAAAGCTAAATGATGAGAAAAAAGGCTACCAAATAGAACAGGCCAGGATCAAGGATAAATTCAAAAAGTAGAAGCAGGATTACTTTAAATTAATCCCAAACAAATTTGGTGTTGAGGCCGTTGGAGTATTGAAAGTAGTTAAAATTACTAACCTCGAAGCATCCGGCCAGGGAAAGACAAAGCTGTTTTCAAATGTACCGGCATAAATTGTGGCCACATTTCCCCCGTCAAACTCAGAAATCGCCACCTTGCCATCAGCAACCAAGATAATATGTTTTGAATCCGGCAGCCAGAAATAAGCCTTAGCCTCAGGCAAATCATAGGATTTATCCATCACCAGGTCATATACCTTGGCTGACTGCTTACTGCTTTCTGCTTTCTGCTGTTTGCCGTTAGCTGTAGGCTGTGGGCTATCAACAATAAACTTCGTCTCATCCGGGGACCATCTTAATTGCTGGCTGCTTACTGCTGACGGCTGACTGCTGTTAGCTGTTAGCTGCGAGCTGGCTGAGGCAATTTTTCTTGTTTCCAAATTTTTAATAGCTAAAACCCTTAAATCGTCCTTGGCTTTCTGGTCTGTCTCCCATTCTTTTAGGGTATTTGTAACAGTCGCCGTGATATCCCTTAACTCCCCCAGGGAGCTTTGCCTGTCGGTAGGTAAAAGGTAATTCCTTTCCGAAGCCGCCCCTTTAGTCCCTAAACTGACTAAGACCTGGGTTGAATCAGGGGAAAAGCGCAGTGTCCCTTTTGAAAAATCCAAATCTGTAGTGGAGGCAACAATCTGGTGAGGTTCACCCGAACGGGCCAAGGCAATGGGCTGTGAGGTCATTGTCCAAACCCAAATCCCTCCTTTTTGCCTAGTAGGAGAATCAGATACAAGCGGCACGGCAAAGGCTAATTTCTCACCGTCAGGCGAGAGCACCGGCCCCAGTACCCCATTGTAGGTCAAAGGGTAAATGGTCGGCAAAGCCGGGAAAAGGGTGGCTTTTACCTCTGAGACAATACCCTCACCGACCTCAACTTCTTTCTCCCAGGGTATAAAACCCTCTTTGATAATTTTAACATTGTATTTTTTAGGGGTAAGACCTGAGATATTGGTGTTGGTGGCAGTGGTTAAGTGCCCGTCTATATAAACAGAAGCTCCGTCAGGTGTTGAGGCTACAGAAATAATTCCGGACCCTACTAAACCACCCTGCTTGGAGGAAAAGGTATAACCCTTGGCCATAAGGACAGCCACTGTTGCTGCTACTCCAATAAAGACTAATGTAGCAATGGTAAAAAGAAAACGTTTACCCACAAGTTTCATTATACAACACAAAAGTAAAATTTCTAATTACTAATTTCTAATTACTCTAATCAAATCCCAAACACCAATGATCAAATGACTAAACTGGGATTTTGGTTCATTGGGTATTCTTTGGGTCAATTAGAGCACTTAGGTCAATTAGGTTAATTTTCTTAGCTGCCTGCCAATCTGGCCCTCACTATCATCCTGTTCACCAACGTTCCGGGCGGGTCACAAGTCTGCAAAGTCAGGACTGATTCATCATAAGTCCTGGTCAGGTAGTCTGTATCATGCGCCCCAACAATAGCCTTATCAAACACAATATAGTCATACCTTCTTCCCTGGTAAAACAGGATTATTCTGTCCCCGGGGTCAAGTTTCCCTAAAAGATAGAAAATGGCATTGAAGCGGACAATGTTCCAGGGGGCATCGGCAGAGTGGGAAAAAAGGTAAATATTACCCTTCTCTCCCGGGTATACGGTTCCTTTGGCATGGGCAACACCCTGGGATAGGACAGCTATATATTCCCTTTCATTACCGGGGTCAACATTGGCAATAACCCTGGCATTAGCATTAATTTTCTCCACCACAATCCCAAAATTAGTATCCACCGGGACAATTGTCTCCGAACCTCCAATAGCCAGGCTGCCAAAACCCAACTGCTCTCGGCTACCCGCTAACTGCTGACTGCCGTCTTCTGCTGGCTGTAGTCTGTGGGCTTGTACCCGCAGAGGTACCTGCACTGAGCGAACTTGTGGTGAGCGTAGTCGAACCAGCCGAAGTGACCACCAGGGGAAGGCTGTGCCGGCGGTTGAAAAGCTGATCCAGGCGGTATCTTCCTTCTTCGCTTACAACAGGCTCAAGAATTAATAGGACGGTGATTAAACCGGTAAAGGTTAACAGATAAGCTAAAAACCTGATCAGAAAGATTTTCCTGAATCTTTTAGACGGAAACATATCCAGTACCCCCGGAGGGAATCGAACCCCCGACACCAGACTTAGGACGTCTGTGTTCTATCCACTGAACTACGGGGGCAAGATGCAACTAAAGAATTAATAGCGAGAACCTTTTTTAAAAGATCTCCCCCTTTAGCTACCCTAACCCTGCACATTCCATATTCCAATTTACCTTTCTTTTTGCCTGGTAATATATGGACATTAATAAACCTTTCTTTTGCTACTCCTGTTAGTTGCGACCAAAAGTCAAGGCTTCTCTCTTTATCTATATCTTCATATAATCTTAAGCTCACTTGCAAGCGATCCTTATTGATCCCCAACACCCCGATCAAACCTTCTACAAACACTTTTACTAATAAGGGATCTGTATTTGTTAGAATAAAATCCTTTTTATTACCCTCGGCCCAGTATAAAGCAGAAATAAATAGCAGTTTCTCCTTAGATGATAGTTGTCCTACTAAATTCCGAGCTTCTTCTAAAGCCTCTTTCTCTTTAATATATTTTCTTTTTCTACTACCACCTCTTTTACCGAACCAATCCTGTCGATATCCAGGTAAAATATCGACATCCTGCACGTATCTTAAGGCTGTGCTCTTAGAAATACCCACCTCTCTACTAATTTCAGGTAGGCTGTAACCTCGTTGCCGCAAAGAAGTAATTCTTTGCAAAACATCATTTGTAACTTTTCTCACTAGATGATAGTAGTACAAAAATACTTAAAAATCAATCTAGGAACGGATTGCTCTGTCTACTGAGCTACAGGGGCAATCAGTCGGGGACGAGGGAATAGCTCGCTTCGCTCCCTGATCCCTCGCCTACCAACTTTGCTGTCGGGGACGAGGGAATTGGACCCTCTGCCTCTCGAACCCGAATCGAGCGTTCTACCGATGAACTAGTCCCCGCAAACTTACCACTGCTATATTTTACTGCTTTTACTCTTGCTAGTCTATTAAAGGAAGAAAAATATTATTTACCAAACCAGAGGGTAATTTCCCTCTCTGCTTCTTCAGGAGTCCCCGAGGCATGGACTAAGGTATAAATTGTCCTTTTTTGCGGGTTGGCAACAATAGAGGAATCATTTGAGTAGTCTCCCCTGATAGTGCCAGGAGCCGCTAAGATCGGGATTGTATGCCCAACCAGTTTTCTAACCACCTCCACAGCATGTGACCCTTCCAAAACCATTGCCAAAACCGGCCCGGACAAAAGCATTTCCTGATTATAGCGGTGGATTAAATGGCCAATTTCCTTGGGATCATCAGTCCCCACCACCTCTTTTGCTTCATAACCATATCTTTTGCAGTCATCCAGGGTATGATTGCCCACACCACCCAGCCACTCATCAGTTACCGGATATAGCATCAGGTTTAATAAAAACAAGTGTTTTCTGGTTAATTTGCTGTCCCATTAAATCTCCGTATCCGAAATATTGTAACTGCCATCCTCAAATACGTCAACGATGGTAAACCTTGGCTTCTGGACATTCCTTTCAGTGGCCAAGGCCCCCACAACCGTCATCTTCAACCCCGATTTTGGGTCTTCATACCTACCGAAATTGTGCACATCCCCGGCAAATACTTCGGAAACCCCACCTTCTTTCATAATCCGGGTAAGCTCCGAAGCCTGGTTTGTAAGCTTGGGAGTTACTTTCCCCATCATATGGTCGGAGGACGGATGGTATAAAGGCTCATGCAAAAAAACCAGGACCTTTTTCGACTCTTTTGTTTCCGGACTTTCAAGAATATCTTTCAGCCATTTTTTTTGCAAAGCATCTACCCCCTCATAATTGTCACTATTAAAAAGTATGATAAACCGTATATTACTATCACTAAATGATTGAAAAGCCGAACCAAAAACTT
The DNA here is from genome assembly GCA_000997105.1 of Candidatus Daviesbacteria bacterium GW2011_GWA2_42_7. Taxonomy (GTDB): domain Bacteria; phylum Patescibacteriota; class Microgenomatia; order Daviesbacterales; family UBA10151; genus 2-01-FULL-43-38. The sequence continues at coordinate 2,890 of LCEJ01000026.1, read as the reverse complement.
CGCTGAAACGCTCGGTTGGGGCATGCCCTTTATCCCGGGCATCCCAAAGGTCATGGTCCCCGGCAGTTACATAGTAAGGCAGGCCTGAAGACACAAAAACCCGGCTTAAATTTTCGTTATTATTGTGGGAATCTGCAACCAGGGCAAACCTGACCAAAAGCTTACCCGCTTTGCCGCGAGGCGAGCCACTCGCGCCAGGCCTGGAAATGTCTTCGGAGGGGCTTTGGGATTCCGGGTTTTTACCTAATTTAGCAGAAAAGTCCTGGATATTAAAACCAAATATTGTGGGGGCCGATAAAATAATCGCCTGGGGATCCATTTTCAATGGGTCTGTGCCGGTAAAATTCTTGTAGGCCTGGTAAGCCCCCAACCCCAGGATTAAAAACATGGTGAGGGACAGGAGCATCCTGAAGATGACCATGGGTAAAAAGGCACTTCTTCTATGGTATTCCCGTTTCTTTTTAAACATAAATTTAGGGTACAAGGGTCAAGGGTACGAGGGTATAGCTATTTTTACTTAAACCCTAAACCCTTACACCCTCAAACCCTTCCTTCACATCCGTTCCGGTGCACTCACCCCCAACAGGCTTAAGGTATTCCCTAATGTTATCTTAGCAGTTAAAACCAGTGCCAGTCTAGCCTCTTTCAGTCCTTCAGTTTCAGCATTAAGCACCCTGCAGCTTTCATAAAACTTATGGAAGAGGTCGGCCAATTTGGTGGCATAAAAGGTCAGTTTGTGGACCTGGTAATCTTGGGCTATCCCCTCTACCAAATCAGGCAGCTGCACCAGATGCTTAATTAAAGCAAGCTCAGCGGGATGGCTAAGCTGTCCAGCAAGGCCAGGCCTTGCCGGGCAAGGCCTGGCCTTGCAAGAATCTATAGGTTTTTCTCCTGCCTTTTTTAGGATGTTACTCATCCTGGCATGGGCATATTGGACATAAAAAACAGGATTTTTATTGGATTGTTCCTTAGCCAAATCCAGGTTGAAATCAATATGCGATTCCGGAGAATACATCAAAAAGAAAAATCTGGCTGCATCTTTGTCTACCGCCTCTAACAACTCGTCCAAAGTGACATATGTCCCGGCCCTTTTGCTCATCTTAACCTCCACCCCGCCCCGGAAAAGCTTGACCATTTGCATAAAAATAATATCCACTTTGCCTTCAAAACCCAAGGCCGCCACCGCCCCTTTTAGCCTGGTCTCGTAGCCGTGGTGGTCGGCTCCCCAAATATTGATTTTTTTTAAATAACCCCTCCCCAAAACATCAAAATGGTGGGCAATGTCGGCCAAAAAGTAGGTCGGTTCGGCCCTACCCCGACCGCCTTCCGAAGTCATAAGTACCCGGTCTTTTTCATCACCAAACTTAGTTGAGGCAAACCATAAAGCCCCCTCATTTTCATAAGCAAAACCTTTTTCTTTGAGTAATTCAGCAGCTTTTTCAATTAAATTTCTTTCGTACAATGAGCGTTCGGAATAGAACTCGTCAAACTTGATCCCTATGCGTAAAGCAGCCGGCTTAATTTCACTATCCAATAGGTAATCAGCTAAAAGATGCCCCAAACTTTGTGGGTCAAGGTCAAGTTTATCCTTAAACTTTTCCGCCAAGTCTTTAATATATTCCCCCCGGTAGTGTTCCTCTTTGGCTTCTGCCTTGCCTGCTGCAGCCAGCACGGATTCACCTAAATTACGCACCTGGTTGCCGGTATCATTAACATAATATTCACGGCCAACTTTATACCCGCTCCATGATAAAACATTGGCCAAAGTATCACCAATCGCCCCACCCCTCCCGTTGGCCAGTGTCAAGGGGCCGGTTGGGTTGGCAGATATAAACTCCACCTGGATCTTTTCTCCTTTGCCAAGCTCATTTTTCCCAAAATCTTCCCCTTTTTCTAAAATCTCAGCCAATTGGCCGGATAAAACCTCCGGCTTAATAAAGAAGTTGAGGAAGCCTGGACCAACAACCTCGGCCTTACTTAAGTAACTTAAGTCACCTAAGTGGCTTAGAATTTGTTTAGCAATTTCTTGTGGAGAGTGCTTACGGTTCCCCGATTTTAGTTTAGACAGTTGCAAAGCGATATTTGTAGAGTAGTCCCCGTGGGCCTTATTTTCAGGAGTAGATAAGACTATATCAGTGGCCGGATAATCCATCACCTCCATTGCTTTTCTTAAGTCCTTTAAAAGTTGCTGTTTTAGCATAAGTCTATATTAGCACAAAATAATTCCTAATTAACCTAATTACTAATTGACCTAAATAATGTCTAAACTATTAATGTCTAAAATTTGGTAATTGGGTCATTGGGATTTGATTAGAAATTAGAGCACTTAGGAATTAGGTCAATTTATCACCCTGGTTTCGGCTCAACACCCAAATTACGGCTCCAATTAGAAAGTAGTACCCAACCCACATTACTATCCCGCTTTCCCCCACCTGCAGGCTAGCCCCGGGCAATTTAGCAAAAAATTCCACAATATAAATAAAATAGGTCAAAAGAATGGACGGGATAAGCCCGGCCAGAGTCCCAAGCAGGTTATCAATCAACCCCAAGGCCAATACTAAAAATCCGGAGACCATCACCAAAGGTATGCTCCACAATATCAAAAGGTTAGCTACTATACCAAACAATGACAGCTGTCCAAAGTTATAGACGATCACAGGTAAAACCATAACCTGGGCAGCGATAGTCACCCCTAAATCTTCCCGTAAAATACTTGGTACTTTACTTAAGCGTTTGACTATTATCGGCGCCACCGCTATCACCCCAAAAGTGGCCAGGAAGGAAAGCTGGAAAGAGATAGACAAAAGCCAATTGGGATTGTAAAGGAGCATCGCTCCCCCCGTTAGGAACAAAATCCAGGAACTCAAATTTTCCCTACCTAAAATTTGAG
>LCEJ01000025.1 GCA_000997105.1 Candidatus Daviesbacteria bacterium GW2011_GWA2_42_7 | reverse complement strand
CGAACTAGCTTATAAGTATCTTTTAGGGGAATAAAAAGTCCCAACATAGTCAATCAGAGCCAGGACTTATTTGAGATTTTTAATATAGTCCTCTAATTTGAAGGCTTTGACTGCCGTCTTGCCGGAGATATTGGCTAACCTAGGCATTTAAGTTGGGGAAGGAGGTTTCGACAGATCTCTCTGTATATTGAGCGTTGTGGTTTTGTTTTCCCGTAACAGCTTTCATATATGCCTTAATGGCTTTCTCGGCACTTTCCAGAGCTTCTTCTTTTGTTTTACCCTGGGACATACAGCCGTATAAATTGACGACGTCAGCAATATAACCTTTATAGGTCTTATCGTAAGTCAATTTAATGAGATAATCTAATTTCCTCTGTCTCATATGCTAATTATACCACTGTCACCCTCCCAGATAATAGATAATAAAGATGACCATGATTAACCAGGAGATAACAGATACAAGCAGGGGCGTGTCTGTTAAAAGCACCCGTTCGGGAGATTCGCCTTCTTTTTTCTCATAAATTACGTACAGGTAACGCATTACTCCGTAAAGCACAAAAGGGACTGTTGTCATCATATATTTTGCTTCGGCAAAAGGTAAGACGATAATACTCAAAAAGCTTACTAAAGTAGGTTTTATTAAGATGGGCGGTTGCTGGAAAGCAAACAGGGCATAAGTTACCCAGGCCGAAGTTGCAAACATAGTAGTTAAACTGTCGAGGAGTGACTCCGGGTAATGAAGTAATGTCTCCCTGTGTTTGCCGGCAGTTGCTTCGGCGAGTAAGGTGCGCTCGGAGCGTCTTTTCCCGATGGCTAAAAAGAGGGCAAAGGAGACGACCGATAAAAGGAACCAAACGCTCAGGTGGGCATCGATAGCCCAAATTCCGGCGTAAACCCGGAGGACAAACCCGGCGGCGATAACGATTACGTCCAGTAAAATGACAGATTTAAGATACGACGAATAGAAGAGTTGTAAGACAAGGTAGCCGAGTGAGGCATAGAATAATGATGGAGCTATCTGGTAGGAGAGAGGAAGTAAGATTACAACGAGCCCTAAAGCTATTGCTACAGCTAGGGGGGCAGAGATTAAGCCCGAAGGGATTGGGCGTCTGCTTTTGAAGGGGTGCTGACGGTCCCTTTCGATGTCAAAAACATCATTTAAAAAATAAGTAGCGGAAGAAAGCCCGCAAAAAATCAGGAAGGCAAGGGTGACTGTTGAGAGGGCGGCAGGATGGTCTAAAGAACCTGAAAAGATCAGCCCTGCAAAAAGGGCAAAGTTTTTTATCCATTGCCGGGGCCGTGCTGTTTTAATAACCCCCCAGATGAGTTTACTCGCAGAGAAACTTAGTTTACTCGTAGAGACACTTAGTTTGCTCGTAGAGAAGCTTTGCTTACCCATAGAATAAATCCCAAAAATGCTGCCCCTGCCAATATTGCCACCAAAATTTTAACTTCAGTGCTTGCAAGCAGGGCAGTTGCTCCCAACATAGCAGATCCTAAGATATAAAACAAGCTGATTTGCTGGTGTGACCAGCCAAGGTTGAGTAGCCGGTGATGGAGATGTCCCCGGTCCCCTAAAACAGGGGATTGTCCCTTAGATATTCGTCTTACAAAAGTATAAACAAAATCAGCAGCCGGAATTGCCAGAACTAAAAGGGCCGTGGCGATTTTGGCTCCCGAAAGGATAGAAACAACTGCCAGCATAAAAGCTAAAATTGTGGATCCGGAAAATCCGGGGAAAATTTTGGCCGGGTGCCAGTTAAAAACTAAAAAAGCGAGTGAACCCCGGCATTTGCCCGTCCACTCCTTTGGACCAATTTATAACCTGGGTTAAAGTAACTATCCAAAAAAGCGCGAAAAGATCGGCTAAAAGGATTAATTTATGCGGGCCCAAAAAATCAAATGGGATTATTATCCCGTCAAGGCGGATCACAGAGTCAGAGAGCCAAAGGGGTAAATTTTGCAGGCCCGCTAAAGGGTTGGTAATAAATGATATGCCTATACCGGACCCTACCGCCACCCCCGCTGCCAAAAACACAAGGGCAAGACGGGCATATGGGTTAAAATTTAAGACCTTATCATCAATAATGCCGGTAATAATGAGAATAGTAATGCCTAAAATAATACCCAAGAGGTGTTTTTCCATGGGTAAAAAGATAAGCGCGGCGGTTAAAATACCAAAATATATGGCCAGGCCTCCGGCGCGGGGGACTACCCGGTGTTGGGTATGGGCAGGATGAGGCCTAAGTTTTGGATCGTCAATAAGACCAAACCTTTTAGCTAAGATAATTGTAAAAGGTAAAGCCAGGGCTGTTACTAAAAATGCTACAACAGTACTAATTAACAGCTCCATTAAATAAAAATAGATAAAATTTTAAAAGCGGTGATAATAATTACGCTGTTGGTAAGCAGTAAACTGACTGTCAGAATTCTTCGTAGGACCATCTGTACGGGGTGTAGCTGTAAGGCTAATAAAATATTGACCAGGGTGGTAAGGATAAGGATCACCGGCAGTAGGAGGAACTGGTGTTTGTCGGAAAGCTGCGCTTGCCCCCAGGGTAACGAGTAAAAAAGCGGCAGTTTAGATGGGAGCCTGTTTTGTACAAGGAAGAAAAATGCGGTAATTACTACTGCAGAGGCTGTCGAAGCTACAGCCGGGATTAGGATAAAACGGTCAGACTGGTTCCATAAAGATATTATTTTTTCCATTTAATTTAATTCTCTGGCTTTAAGAGAGCGGAGCACTATCAAAACATCGATTTTGATAGTAGTGAAGCTCTCGCAAGGCTAGATCAAGCGCTTGATCTAGCCTTATTTGTTACCCGGAATTCCATATACTTGCCCAGCATCAGCCTGGTTTGGGCATCAATAGCCGGGATAGTGGCGATGGTAACTAAAATTAAAGGCATAAGTGTCCATTGCAGGTATGACCATATCTTATGGAAGATTCCCCATGACTTGGGCCTTTCAGGGACGGTTTTTTCATGGACGATAATGGTGGCAAAAAGCCCGATATAAGCTGCAGTTAAAATCCACGAGGAGATAATAGGCATATTAATAGCTACAACCGATTCTGAGTATTGAGGATTTAAAATCGGGATCAAAAGCCCTCCGAAGGCGATAAAGAGTGCCATTGTACCCCATTTAAAATAGCTCCACATAATAAAAGAGAGTTTATCGGTTTTGTCCCAAAAATCCAGGTCTTTTGTGCTAAAGTATTGCCTGACTATAAAAGGGATATGTTCCACCCCGTAAGCCCAGCGTTTAAGCTGCAGGTATTGGTTTTGGAAAGTTTTAGCCAGACTTACGTCCAAAACAGCATCAGCAGAGATGGGTAAAAAGTGGGGGATGACTTTATAGTTGCCTTTGAAGTGATAATAAGCTTTCCAATAAAATCCGGAATCATCATTGACCTTATTGGGAATCCAAAGGCCGATATCTAAAAGTGACTGCATATTCATGGAGAGGGAAGAGAAGTTGATATACTTATCGCTTCCCACCATCTCCGAAAGCTGCCAGTAAGCGGTACCGGAAGATATTAGCCGCATAGGGGCTGGGGTAGAAACTCCGGGTGTATACAGAAATCGGCATCCAAAGTTGTGACTAGTACCTGTTTGATACCAATCCCCATCTTGGAAAATTCATTAGCTGCATTATTAATAGCCCAGTTGCGGTTGGTGGCAGGGCCTGCCAGCTCCCCGGGGAGGCCGTAGGGGTGGATAGTGACAAATACCCCGCCGATTTTATGGGCGTTTTTCTTCCAGTATTCCTGCACTTGGGCAATTTTTTCAGGGGAATCCCTTTCCTCAAGCCCTACCCCGATAAATATCTTTTTTGGAGGATAGGTGGAGTTTATGATGGCATCAAACGCAGGTTGTAAAATCTCCAGGCTTTCCTTATAGGTTGGTAAAACCAAAAAATGATAATAACCTCCCCATTCTTTAGGGAAATCTTCCTGAAGTTTTCCAAACCAGTCCTGTTTTTTGGCATAAACCATTTTTTTATACCCAAAATAGATAAGGACGGAGATTTTAACGGCGTTAAAAAGCCAGTAAACATCGGCGATCAGGATTAGGTAAGCCAAGGCGAAGGGGAGAGTAAAAGAAAGCCAGACAGGGGAGGTTAAGGCAAGCCAGGTTAGCGCACCGGGCAAAATTTCTAAAAACCTTTCAACCCCATTTTCATGCCTTTGGATAAAGTTTTTTTCAATCCGTTCGGAAATTATAAAGTTTTCAGCAAGGAGGTGGTGTAAGACAGTACCAATACCAAAACCAATAAAGGCCACGCCAACCAGGATGTTGTTGGGGGTTCCTACAATAGGTTGTCCAAGGACAAGACTTAACACTCCAAGTAAGATTAGGATGACTCCTGTTAAGCTATGGTGATAAACAACCGGCCAACCTCTTCTGGGCCAAATTTTACGCCACATCTGGGCGAGGAAGTCGGAAGCGTAGAATGATAAAGCGGTTGCCAATATGAAGACTAATAAAATACGCATTGGGATTAATTATACTCTAAGAAGCTGGATTTGTCGGTAGACGAAAGAGCTGGGTGGTATTTTGCCAAACGGCTTGGGTTATTTGATCTTCAGACAAACTTTTCATCCGGGCGATGACTTTTATGACTTCGGTGATATTTGCAGGTTCATTTCTTTGGCCACGCTGGGTTTGTGGCGGCAAAAACGGACAATCAGTTTCGGTAAGAAGTCTGTTCAGGGGTGCCCATTTAATAATCTGGCGCAGATGTTCATTCTTGGGATAGGTAACAATACAGGACAATCCTAGGTAATAACCTAAATCCAGTGCTTTTTTAGCTTCGGTTTCAGTGGCAGTAAAACTATGAAAGACTCCGGTGGTGCCTTGGAGTTCAGGAAGAAAGATATCAGCCCAAGAATCACGGCAATGGATAATCAGAGGGAGGTTTAGCTTTTTGGCCAGATTAATTTGATCTAGAAAAAGCTGCCGTTGCAGTTTTTTAACTTGAGATTGCCATGCGGAGTTTATGCTGAGCGAAGCCGAAGTACTCGCAATGGCATCATTGAAAAAATAGTCCAGCCCGCACTCGCCAACAGCAACCACTTTTTCCGGATCGCGCGTGTATATTTGTTCTAGTTGGACATTTGACCCACGATCGGAGGACATTTGTCTGGATTTTGAATACTGAGTAGCTTCGTGAGGGTGGATGCCAATTGATGAATAGAGCTGGATTTGGCTACTTTCCAGTTCTATGGATTTTTTACTACTTTCTAAATCTGTACCAATATTTATAATTGCTTTTAAATTTGCATCTTTGGCACGCCGGATCACTTGGTCAAGGTCGGGTTGAAAGGAGCCGTAGTAAAGATGAGCATGGGTATCGATAAGCATTTATATCCTGGGAAAAAGTGGGGGTGCAGATTTTATCTCCCCGGAAAACTGCTGCAAAATTTTCTCTGATGTCTCCGGTAAAAATGGCTGCAGGTCGTGGGCTATTTGCCTGATGTGGAGTATTAACTCCTTTAATGTTTTTTGCAGCTCCTCACCTTCTAGAGTCCAAGGTTTTTGCAAATTGATTAACTTATCAGTATCTGAAATTTCACACCAGATATAGCCTAAGGCTTCATTTAATTTATAGCTTGAGATCAAGCTGGCTACCTCTTCTGAGATAGTGAAGTTGTTGCTGGCTTCTGAGACATTGTTAGTTTCACAAAGCTTGGCAACTCTGGCTACTAAATTCCCCAACCCATTTGCAAGATCGGAGTTGTAGGCTTGGATTAGTTTTTCTTCTGAGATATCACTATCCTCAGTAAGCGTTGTATATCGCAGTAGATAATACCTTACGGCGTCAGCACCGTATTTCTCTACCCATTCTGTTGGGCGGATGACATTACCGATTGATTTACTCATCTTTTGTCCGTTAAGGCTTAGAAAACCGTTAACAAGAATTGTTTTTGGCAGTTCAATTCCGGCAGATTTTAAGATCGCTGGCCAAAGCAAAACATGCCAACGGGCGTTGTCTTTGCCCAAGATATGTGCGTCAGCCGGCCAGAATTTTTCAAACAGTTTGGGGTTTTCTAAAAATCCGACACCTGTTAAATAGTTAGTCAGGGCATCAAACCACACATACATGACATGGCCGGGATGTTCGGTAACCGGTATCCCCCAGGAGAAATTAGTACGAGACACAGGGATATCCTTAATATCTTTAGCAAAAGCGAGCATCTCTTTACGCCGTGCTTCCGGGACAACAAAATCGGGATTTTTTTGCAGGTAGTCAGTTAAGAAATCTTTATATTTGGACCACTTAAAGAAATAATTTTCCTCGGTAACTCTTTTAACCTCCAAAGTTGGGTGGAATGGACACTTGCCGAAAGTTAAATCTTTTTCGGTATAAAAGGCTTCGCAACCTTCACAATAAAGACCCTCATATTTTCCGAGATAAATATCTCCACCTGCCTCTACCCGTTTCCAGATTTCCTGGGCAACCTTTGTATGGTCGTCGTCGGTTGTTTCAATAAACTTGTCGTAGGAGATATTTAAGGAGTCTTGCTGGACCTTATCTGAAGCGGCGATTTTGCGGGCAAATTCTTTGGTGGGTATACCTGCTTCTTTAGCTGCTTTTTCTACCCTCTGGCCATACTCATCGGTGCCGGTTAAAAAAAAGACGTTTGTATCACCAAGCCTGATCCGACGGTAGCGGGCTAAAACGTCGGCCACCACTTTTTGGAAGATGTGACCCAAATGGATGGTGTCGTTAACATAATCAATGGCAGTAGTTATGTAAAATTTTTTCATAGTAGTTGGATTTTAGGTGCTTACTTCCCTCTTGTCAAAGGCATCAAGGCTGTTTTACAACCCTGGACAACTTTAGCTTTTTAAGTTCCGGGCTTTCCAGCTTAAGTGCATCAGCGCGAGCTTCGCTCATCTCAGGCATTTTTAACAAGCGTGGTTTAGGGGGTATTTTAGATTTTTGGGAAAAAGATTTCCGGGCAGGTTTTTTAAGGGATTTGGCAATTAAAAAAGTAATAATTAAAACAGCGGGGATACTGAAAAAAATAAAAAAATCCAGGGCTTTTAGTACCAAAAGTAAGGTAAGCCCCAGGCCTAAGATAATACTTTTCAGGAGGAACTTTGTATAGAGGTTGATGAGTGAAGTTAGAAATAGAAAAAGGGGAATAAAAAAGAGTAGGATTTGGGTTATAGTGGCAGCGGAAAGGTTTCCCGGCGGTTCAGCCTGCCAGATAACAGCTCCTAAAGAAGCTAAAAAAATTAAAGGCAGGAGGAATCTTTTAAGGGCTGACATAGGGGTAAATCTACTATACAATAGAAGGGTGTTTACGGCCATTGCATATTTTCCAATTTTCCTTGGTAGACCACTGATTATGTATCTGGGGATTTTAACTTTACTCTCTTTGCTTTTTACTGCTTATGCAGGCTATGCTAACTTCCGGGGACTCCGGTATGCCCCCCCCTTTTCTTGGCATTTAAAACTGGCAATCACAACTGTAGCTTTGGCAATAATCCACGGTTCTTTAGGTCTCCTCTCCCAATTTGGGTTGTGAGTAATAGTACACCTCGCTTTTTATCCCGGGATTGATTAAAATTCCTCAGTAATATTTTGCGATGTCAATAGAACGGATAAAAGATCTATTAAAGAAGAAGTTTCAGGAACTTGATCCTGAGGAAGAGCGTGGTTTACAGTTTCATTCCATAGAGGAAAGAGAGCAAACTGCTAACCTTCTAAAAAATCTTCAGGCAGCATTGGAGTGGATATTGAATCCTCCGGCACACATAGAATTAATTAAAACTTTTGAGATGGGCAAGGCAGTGGATGATAGAGTGGCGAAAGACCCGGTTGGTAGTAAGCTTTATGAGATTGGTTGGGACAGGAAAAGGCCTGATTATGCCGGAGAGAATTGGTTTATGGAAAAAGCGCATATTACCTGGAGTCGGCTTGAGGATAAAAAGCGAAAGGAGTTTGAGTTAAGTTGGAGATTGGTTGGTGATAATGATACCCAGATTTTCTTTGATCGGGCTTCAGAAGATCAGTTATTCCAATTTTGGTTTGACATGGAGGTTTTGTATGAGGAAAAATGGTTGGCTTTTGATGCTTTGTTTTGTATGGCAGGCAGGTCTATGAAAAAAGAGGAATACAAGGAGTGGGCAAAACGATTTAAGTTCCTACTGCCTCAAAAGTGGAACCGGTAGGACCTTTTTGGACCTCAATCCTGACCGGGAACTCTTCTTTTAATTCTTCTAAATGGGTGATGATAAGGATTTTTTCAAAGTCATCTTTGATTGCATTTAATGATTCTATAATTCTGGTCCGGCCTTCTGCATCCTGGGTTCCGAACCCCTCGTCAACTACTAAAAATTGGAGTCTTGCTCCGGCTCTATGTGTGAGCAGTTTAGAAAGGGCTAATCTCATGGCAAAGTTGACTCTAAATTGTTCCCCACCACTATATGCTTCATAAGGCCTTTCACCCATTTCATCGGAGATTATTATATCCAATGTTTCGATGATACCTGGAGTTTTTTCTCCGTTAGCTTGCCCTGAGCTTTGCCGAAGGGTTTTAGTCTCCCTTTGGGTTTCAAAGTGTACCCGCATCCGCCCTTCTGTTAACCGGTCCAAAAGCCTGTTGGCCTCATCTTCAATTTCCGGAATAGCAGACTCAATAATCATTGCCTGGATACCCTTTTTACCAAAAGCTAAAGCCAGCTCCTCAAAAGCTCCTTTTTCTTTTTGTAAGAAGGCCTGTTTTTCTTTTTGTTGATCCTGGACTTTTTCTAAATGGGCAGTCCGGGAAATCAGTTCAGTAATTTGTCCCAATAGGCCCCTGGCCTCTTTTTCTTCGGAGCGGATAGAGTTTAAATCATCCTCTGTAGCGCTGATTTCTTGGGTTACTGCTGCCAACTTCCCCGATAAATCAGGCAATCCTTTTATTTCTTTCTCTAATTTATCAACTTGGGATTTTTTATTCTGATATAAGGTTCTCATCTCCAAAACCACCTTTTCCTCAGTTTGTAGAGTAGCCTGGATTGTCAACATTTCCTCTTTTTGTTTTTGGATTTCTTCCAAGCTTTTCAGTTGAGTGATAATCTGCTGGTATTTTTGGGGATCAAATATAAAGGTTTTTAATTTATTTTCCAGATCGGCCAATATTTGTTCTTCCTTGGAAAAATTAATTTTTAATAGGTCTTTTTCTAAGGATGTAATTTGAGTTGTTAGTTGGTTGTGCACATGTGACCTTTCATCCTTACCTATTTCCTGTCCGCAAGTAGGGCACCTCGCCCCTGCTTTTAATGACTCTGTAAGTTGTAAACTTAATTTGTCAATTTCGTTTTGGATGTTTTTTGCTTGTTGTTTTTTAAGATTAATTTCCCCGGTGATACCGGATAATTTTTTTTCTATTTCCAGCTGCTCCTGCTTAATCTTTTCTAAATTTTCTTTTTCCTGACCTAAGGACTTTAGGTCCTCCAATTTCCCACTGATTCCCTGTAATTTTTGAAGCTGCAATTTAAGTGTGTCGATTTTACTTTTGCGGTTCTTCCCCTGGTTTAAAATTTCCTCCAGCTCCTTTTTGTCTTCCAGATAATTTTGTTCCAGTTTCTTTCTTTGTTCGGAAGCCAGGTTCAGTGTTTCTTTCTCTTTTTGTAAAATTTTTATCTTTTCTTCTGCGATTTTAATTTGTGTTTCGACTTTGGTGATTTTATTTTCAGCTGCCTTTTTCTTTTCTGAGTGATCCTCCTTTTGGGAAAGTTCGGCTTCAATTTCCAAAATTTGATATTCCAGAAGTTGTAATCCGGACTGGATCCCCTTAATTTTTTCCTTGGCTTTTTCCTCCAAGGCTTCATAGTTTGAGAGCCCTAAGATATCGGCCAAAATTCTTTTGCGGTCAGTTGGGCCCTTAGTAGTAAATTCATCGGCATGGCCCTGCCGGATAAAGGCGGAGTTGGTAAAAGTCTCATAAGTTAGATGCAGGGTATCAATAATTTTTTGTTGGGTAGCTTTGATGGTCCCTTCGGTTAAATTATGTGCTTGTGGTGAGCTTGTCGAACCAGACAAAAATTCTAGGGCAGTTGTGCCGCCGCCTTTTAAGACTCTTTGTCTTTTAATGGTATAAAGATGCCCATCCAGTTGAAAAGAAAATTCTACAAACATAGACCCCTGTCCAAGCCGGATCAGTTGGTCAGCAGACTCGCCGAGGCGCGAGTTACCCCAAATACACCAGGTAATAGAGTCTAGAAGTGAAGATTTTCCGGCACCGTTAAGCCCTGAGATGGCAGCCATGTGGAATTTGGTAAAGTCCAGTTCCGGGACGCCGGAACCGTAAGAGGTAAAGTTAGAAAGTTTTAATTTAGCAGGAACCATTTAACAGAAAGTATAACCAGGCTACAGATATTTGACAAATAACCTATAGGGGATGTATAATCCTAAAAATTATGGCAGTTGAGGTGTTGGACGCAGAAAAATTAGCCAAGTCACAGGCAGAAAAAATTGCCTGTTTCTTCGGCGCGGAGATTCCAGAACCCGGGGATTGGCTTTTTGAAACCGCTGAGAGAAATAGACAGGAAGAACTCCTTGCGATGGCTCCTTTTTATCTTCCCAAAAGACAATTGGCAGAGGGCATATCTTTCCCTGGTTTGAAAAGACCGCTTGACAGTTGGCTGTATTCACAAATAAAAGCAGGCACGGTAGACCCTGATGCCGATTGGTTACCCGGTGAGTGGGTACTTTTTGATACCACTAAAAGACCAGATTATAATAACGGCAAACAAATGTATAAAGATACCCCCAGGTTTAAGGGAATGCTGGCGATGCTACGTGAACGGAGCCAAATAACAGTGCCTAATGCCTACGAAGATGTACCCAGAGATTCCAGGTTTGCAGTCTCTGCAGATGAGATTGATGGAAGTTCTGCCGCTGTTGCCCGCGCGGTAGCTGACATTTTACATATCCAAGTAGAACAAGTCAGCACCCCTCTGTATTCGAGTTTCAACTACATTGGCAATTTAGCCCATCCGGAATTAGGTCAGGCCAATACCTGGGAATGGTTTAGAAATAATTTCGGGGGTGGTGGTCGTCTTTGTGGTGGCCGCTCTGGCGGTGGTGGTTTGTCCGATGTCAGCTACCGTTGGTCCGGCTATCGTAATGGCGACATA
>LCEJ01000024.1 GCA_000997105.1 Candidatus Daviesbacteria bacterium GW2011_GWA2_42_7 | reverse complement strand
AGCTATCAGCTATCAGCTATCAGCTATCAGCTATCAGCTATCAGCTATCAGCTATCAGCTATCAGCTTAATTATTGTGTCTGAAGACTAACGACTGACTACTGACGACTAATTTATGGATATTACCTGGTACGGGCAGTCATTTTTTAAGATCAAGGGCAAAACAGCAACAGTTGTAATTGACCCATATGATCCGGAGTTTGTAGGTTTAAAATTTCCTAAAGACATTGAGGCAGATGTTGTTTTATCTACCCATCACCACAAAGACCATAATAATACCGGAGGGGTTTCAGGCAGCCCTTTAGTTATCACCGGCCCGGGGGAGTATGAGAAATCCGGTATGAGCTTTGCCGGGGTGTCGGTTTACCATGACGGGTCACAGGGTTTCGAGAGGGGGGCAAATACACTCTACCATATTTTAATTGACGGTATAAATGTCGTTCACCTCGGGGATTTAGGGCATGTTTTAACAGATGAACAGATCAGCCAGATTGAGGCTTGTGATATTTTAATGATCCCGGTAGGTTCGGTTTATACCATTGATGCGGAGGCGGCGGCAAAGGTGGTGGCACAGCTTGAACCTAAGGTTGTGATACCTATGCACTATAAAGTACCCGGTTTGAAATTTGACTTGAGTGAGGTTGATTTGTTTTTAAAAGAGATGGGAGCGGAAAATATCTCTCCTGTCCCTAAGCTGTCTGTCACAAAGGATAAGCTGCCGGAAGAGACAATGGTAGTGCTGCTCTCGAAAAGTTAAGATTTAGGATTTACGAAATACGATTTAAGCTCGCAATCTTTGCTTAAGACTGAAAGTCGCAAGCTTTGCTTATAAATATTCTTAAATCTTTAATCATTAATCGTAAATCATCATGAGTCAAGCCCAAAAATTACCGCCACAGAATATAGAAGCTGAACAGTCCCTCCTCGGGGCGCTTCTAATTGACAAAGATGCCATTATCCGTGTTGCTGAAAGTTTAAACCCTATCCACTTCTACCGCACCGAACAACACGGCAGGATTTTTGAGGCAATTTTAGAACTTTTTGAAAAAAGGGAGCCGATAGACCTTGTTACTATTACTGAGAAGTTGAAGAAGAAGGACTCTCTTGATTTGGTTGGCGGGCCGGCTTACCTTACCACCTTGGTCAACACCGTACCTACCTCGGCCCACATTGAGCATTACGCCAAGATTATTAAAGAGCATGCTATAAGAAGGAGCCTGATTGCCCAGGCAACAAGGCTGATAGAATCGGCTTATGACGAATCGGCGCCGGTAGAGGCGATCTTAGAAACAGCAGAGCAGGGGATCTTTTCTATTTCACAACAAAGTATAAAACGGGATTTTGTTGCATTAAAAGACCTGTTGACCGTCTCTTTTGACCGGCTTGACGAACTGCAGAAATCTTCAGGGAAGTTACGGGGTGTGCCAACAGGATTCCGTGACCTGGACAGTAAAACGGCCGGGTTTCAGGAGTCAAACTTAATTATCTTTGCTGCCCGCCCTGGGCAAGGGAAGACATCTTTTGTCCTAAACGTAGCTGAGTTTGTGGCGGTAAAGTTAGGGCTCCCGGTAGGCATTTTTTCTTTGGAGATGTCCCAGGAAGAGCTTGTGGACAGGATTATTGTTTCAAAGGCAGAGATTGATGCCTGGAAATTAAAAACAGGGAAGCTGGATGATGCCGATTTTGACCGGATTTCACACGCTTATGGAGAGCTTTCAGAGGCGCCGCTTTTCATTGACGATACACCCGGTGCAACAATGGCTGAGATCCGGACGAAGGCAAGAAGGCTCCAGGTTGAACACGGCCTAAAACTTTTAATTGTAGATTACCTGCAGCTCATCCACGGCCGTAATTTGGAAAACAGGGTTCAGGAAGTATCGGAGATTTCCCAGGGCCTAAAGAACCTTGCCAGAGAGTTAAAAATCCCGGTTTTGGCCGTTTCCCAGCTTTCCCGGGCAGTGGAATCTCGGGGGTCGAGAAGGCCCCAACTGGCAGACCTTCGTGAGTCAGGGGCAATTGAGCAGGATGCGGATATTGTAATGTTTATCTATCGGGAAGACCCTGAGAATATGCATGATGTGACCTTGGATATCCAGAAACACAGGAATGGGCCGACGGGGGAGATGAAGCTGATGTTTGTTCCCGAACGGGTTAAGTTTTACGGGATGGAAAAACACCGCGGAAGGCCTTCCAAAGAAGAGCCGGAAGCCAAAGCGGCATGAATATAGAGGATGCTGAGAGAGCATTGGAAGTGTCGAGAGTAGCGTTTCGTGAGCTGAGAGTTTGTAATGGTTTATTGATTAGGGATCGGTCATCTAGGAGTATGACCTGGGTAGTCGTAATAAATCCGGGCCAGTCACTTTATGAGCAGCAAAGAACCTTGGTGCATGAAGTTGTGCATATCTACCGTGGCATTTCATATAAGGATAAGGTGTGTGACTGGACAGATCATATAGCTGTGCGGAAGTATTTGGATGAGGATGCTAGTGTTGAGAAAGAGATGGAACAATTTTGCAAGTCTCATCCGGAGTTTGTTGAGAAGGCTTTCAGACGTTACAGGTGGCCCCAACCTTACAGAGTATATTGCCCTAGTTACTTAGATAGGAATTTGAATTTTCAAGATGTTCTTTTCTGAAGGAGTTTAATTACTTCCTCGTCGCTTACTTGGGGAAAATAATTATAGTAAGCTCCGACGGAGCCAATAAATTCTTCCGGAATTTCCAGGGCAATAAGTTCATCCACCACCGCTTTTAACTCCTGTTCCACATCTTTGGGTACAATCGGGACGGCGATAATAATTTTTTTAGGGTTTTCCCGGGTAATTTCCTGGATGGCAGCCTTTATGGTTAACCCGGTTGCAATACCGTCATCAACTATTATGGCAATTTTACCTTTGGCAGGTAGAGGCTTTTTGTTCTTGTTATAGAGTTTGTATTGCTCCTTTGCCCTTACCTTTTGCCTTTCCAACTCTTCCTGAAACCAATTCTTGTCTACTTGGGCAAGTTCTTCTTCGTCACAAACTAGTTGACTGTTTAAAGAGACTGCACAAAGGGCATACTCTGGATTATACGGATGGCCAATTTTGCGGATAATAAGGATATCCAAGGGTGCATGGAGTTTCTTGGCCACTTGGGTTGCGGTGACGACCCCTCCTTTTGGCAGGGCATAGATAATAATATCTTTGCCTTTGTATTTTTCCAGGGCTCTTGCAAGCATCTCCCCAGCCTCATTCCGGTCAGAGAAAACCATGAAATCAATATAATCTAAAAGTCGGGAAGTTGCAGTAAGTTAGACGATAAGCAAAGCTATTCTACGAATAAAATGTGCCGGGAGAGGGAGTCGAACCCTCACGGCCTTGAGGGCCAGCAGTTTTTGAGACTGCACTGTCTACCATTCCAGCACCCCGGCAATATACAGATTATACCAGAACAGCCTACACTCTTGGTACTTGAGCTAGACAAATGTCCTCCGATCGTGGTACATTTGGCTTGTATGGCTAGGCCACCAAGTAGTAAGAAGACTCTTACAAATGCAATTCTTTTAGTGTTGGAAAAATCGGTTGACGGTTACATGAGATTTGAAGATTTTATTAGTAATCCAGGATTTTACGCTTATTATGGCTGGGAATATCCGTTAAAAAAATCTGATTTCGCTAGGGCATTCAAACGTTTGAGGGAAAGAGGATTAGTTGAACTGTTAAGTGACAAAGAACTTATTTTTAGGTTGACAGACCAAGGTAGGGATAAAGCTTTATGGCAGAAGATAAAGGAGTCCAGGGACAAATGGGATGGCAAGTGGAGATTGGTGGTATGGGATATACCGGAAAAAAGAAGGGTAGCTAGGGACCTGTTAAGGTTTAAGCTTAAACAATTAGGGTTTACGCAATGGCAAAAGAGCGTATGGGCGTCAAAAATAAATTGTACAGAAGTCTTAAGAAATTTTATTAAACAGGTTGGAATAGAGGATTGGGTGATGATAATTGAGTCTGATAATATAGGAATTTAGCCAGATGTCCTCCGATCGTGGGACAAATGGATTGATAATCTAGGGGCTGGAGCCTGGGCTGGAACTTTGGTAGAATATTCAAGCTATGTTAAACGCAACTGATTTAAAAAACGGGGCTGTCTTTAAAGAAGATAACCAAATATTCCAGGTGGTCAACTACGAGCATATTAAGATGGGGCGTGGTTCAGGCACTATAAAAGTCAAAGTCAGGAATTTAAAAACAGGGTCCACCACCGAAAAATCTTTTATAACAGGAGCCAGGGTGCAAGAGGCTAATGTGGAAAAGAAAAAAGCGCAATTTCTCTATCGGGATGGGGAGACTTTCAATTTCATGGACCCAACTTCCTTTGAACAGTTTCCGCTTTCAGATTCAGTAGTAGGGGAACAGGCAAAGTTTTTAAAAGATGGTTTGGAGGTAACTTTAATAGTTTCTGAGGGTGAGGGACTAGGTTTAGAGCTTCCCAATAGCTTAGTTTATGAAATTTCAGATACCGGCCCCGGGGAGCGTGGTAATACCGTTTCCAATGTTTTTAAGGATGCGACTTTAGACAACGGTTTAATTATTAAAGTCCCGATGTTTGCCAAGATCGGGGAGAAAATAAAGGTGGATACCCGAACAGGACAGTATGTAGAGCGGGTTAAGTAGGGAGTATTGTTTAGATAAGCTTCAAAACCAAAATAATTCCTGTGACCACAACTATTTGTGTGATAATCCCGAACGGTGGTTTTGCCTTATTTTGGATCCTATGCCCAAATTCATAAATCCAGGAAAAAGGGGGAAAGTCCCATTTCAAAAACCAGTAAGGGGCCTCCAGAAGGTCCCAGACCTCTGAAACAAAGATGGCCCCGAGAAAGTATAAAAGGGGAGCCTCCTGGCCAAAAAGAATATAAGCTAAGGTTACACCTAAAGTAAGGTCGATTACACAATCCCTGAAAAGCTTCAACTTTGGTGTCTTCCGCCAGTTAAACCCGACATCCCAGTGTGGTATTAAATCAAGAAGCGGGTGGGAGATAGCGGCAAGCGGCAAGCCTATTGAGGGGTCCGGGATCGTGGCGGCGATTACTCCTCCTACTAATGCGTGGGATGTAGCTGTCATAAATAAGATACTAGATATTAGATACTAGATAGATAGTTTAGGACATGTGTCTTTGTTTCCTAACTAACATCTAGCATCTAGTTTACTAGTTACTAACTACCCAGTATAGCAACATTGGCAAGAGGGAGTCAAAATCTGGTATAGTTTATATATATTATGTATCCCGTCCTGTTGACAATTGGCCCGTTAGTAATATCCTCCCTGGGGCTTTTTTTAAGCCTGGCATTTCTTTCAGCTGTGTTTATTGCGTGGAGGCTGGCCAAGTTATATGACGTAAAAGAAGAGAAAATCTTAGATGTTGCTATGGTGACCTTTGGCGGTGGGTTTTTAGGGGCACGCCTTTATGCAGTTATCTTTAATTGGGAGGCTTTTGGGAGTTTTGAGAAAATATTGTTTGTCCAGCGTTACCCCGGCCTCTCTTTTTGGGGAGGGTTGATAGGCGGGGCTCTTGCTTTTTGGCTTTTTACCAGGGCTTTAAAGCTGCAGTTTTGGCAGGTGGCAGACTTTGCTGTCGTAGGAGTTTTGCTCGGCTTGGTCTTTGGTAATATCGGGTGCTTTTTAGGTGGTTGCGGTTATGGGGTAGTGTCTGGTCTGCCGGTTGCCTTGCCTGTGGTAGGTTTGATTGGAAAGAGGCTGCCGGTATCTTTAATAGAAAGCCTGGTTTTCCTTTGGTTATTTTTCAGCCTCTTTAAACAGGTGGTTAAATTCCACTTTGCGGGGAAAATTACGGCGGTTTTTTTAATTTGGCTTGGGATAGTGAAGTTTATGACAGAGTTTTACCGGGGTGACAGCAGACAGGTTATCTCACCGTTTTGGGTGTCATACGGGCATACCTTTGCAATTTTGGCTTTATCGGCGGGAGTGGTAATTTTTTACATCAGGTCTAAGCGGAATGTTTTGGATGATTTACATAATTTGATTAAACTGTTTTCCTCCTCAAAGAGAAGGGAAGTACTACTATCATCATGGAAAAAAAGTTGGTATAATCACAAAACGGCTTGGAAAGTAGGCTTTGGCAAAATGTCCCTGGCCATAAAGTCCTTGCCTAAAAAGTTCAGGAGAAAGCTGAATGTTAAACCTACCCCGACAAACATTAGATAAAATTACCAAAGTGCTCCTGCGCCGCCAAAGGCAGGTTGATGAACAGTTAGAGTCTATAGAAAAGGATGACCCTGTTTTGGCTCCCGGGGTGGATGAGGCTTCAGAGTCCGGGACGGATTCCTGGAAGGCGGATGTCCATGGAAGGTTGGTGGCTATAAAGAATGATTTAGGGGGGCTTTCTAAAAAAATTGCCCATGCGCTGACCAGGATTAAGATAGGGACTTATGGTAAGTGCGAAAATTGCGGTAAAGATATTGAGGCTGAAAGGCTTGAAGCTATGCCAACAGCCAACCTTTGCATCTCCTGCTCCAAGAAAACTTCTAAAAAGTAGTGCTGCTTAACACAAACAAAACTTCCCCCCCATAAAGAGGGAAGTTTGATTTAAACTAGATCCTTTGTCCTTGCCGCGGCAAGTCCTCAGGATGAAGTAAAGCTTCACTTTTGCCAGGGCAGACGGGCGTTTGGATTGCTCCAAAATGATGCCAGGTAAGCTGCACACACAAATCCTCCGGCCAAAAATACCCAGGAATTGATACCTACCAAATTTGCCTCCCAAGCCCACAAAAAGCCTCCCGAACCGGTTGCCAAACCTAAAATAAATTGCATAATTACCAAATTGACAAAGGCCCAGATGACGTTTAGAACCGGGGATGAGACCCGTGCAAAAGGGGTCATATGGGATTGTCCGGTAATACCCTTAACCAAATGGGGGATACCATTCCAAGCAAAGAACCCTCCTAAAAAGTACCAAAGTAATTCCATTTTCTCACCTCCTTCACTTTCTACCCTAATCATGGGCACAAATATATGGGATTGTCAAATATTCCTTGACTGTGTGCAAAATTGTTTTACCTGGATTTTTACCAGGGGAGGGTGTTTGCACTATTTGGGCAGGGGGGTTCGGATCCATGTTTTCATTGTAGCAAAAATTTGCACAGGGGCTGCTTTGTATTTAATAGTCATCTCTGGCCAAGTCAAAATGAGAATTGGTGATGAGATAATTGAACTCCAAACCGGAAATTATGTGGCAATCCCTAACGATACCCCCTGATTGTTTAGTATAAGTGAAAGAAGATTTCTCGATAATTGGTGTCCGTTACCCAAGTATACCTATAATAAAATATTGCTGTGAACGTACTAGTACAAGATTGATGATAAAGATCGTATGATATAAACAAATTTGTTGTTTCCATAACAAAACTTAAGATGGATATTGAATTTGAAGCCACATTTACTAACATAGATAAAGATAAAATAAGGAAAATTTTAACCTCTATCGGAGCAAAGCTTGTTAGAAGTGAGTACCTGCAAAGAAGAATTGTCTTAAGCTTACCCAAGGGCCACGAGATTAAAGGGGGTTGGCTGAGAGTCCGTGACGAAGGAGATAAGGTCACTCTAACTTTGAAGGTTGTAGACGGAGATCAAATTGAGAACCAGAAGGAAGTTTACCTTAAGATAGATGATTTTGAAAAAGCTGAACAACTTTTAGATCTGATTGGATGTAAGAAAAGAGCTTACCAGGAAAGCAAGCGGGAGCTTTGGCAATTGGGAGACGTAGAAATTACTATTGATGAATGGCCTTTCTTAGAACCGTATTTAGAGATAGAAGGAAAATCAAAAGAATCAGTTAAGGAAGCAGTAGATAAAATGGAACTGGATTTTAGTAAAGCTCTGTTTTGCGCT
>LCEJ01000023.1 GCA_000997105.1 Candidatus Daviesbacteria bacterium GW2011_GWA2_42_7 | reverse complement strand
CACTTTTGCGCTGTAAGAAGATGATGGTAATTGGGATACTGTAAGTTCTGTCCCGCCTAAAAGGTTGGACTCCGGCCCTATGGCACCGGCAGTGACCGGCGCTGTTGCCTTACCAAAGGCGATCCCACCCTCAACAGCCGACTGGGAAGCCACAGTCACAGACGATTCAAGTGTGAACTTAAGGTTACTTGAACTTAAAAGGACAGTCCCCTGGGAAAAAGTGCGTGGTGCAGATGTTTTATTGTAAATTACCACTTTCCCCTTGGCAGGGTCACCAATTTGCTTGGTACCTGTGGCAGTTGCTTTACCTGATCCGGAAACCGTAGTCTCCACTATAGAACCGGGGATCACTTTTTGCCCCTCGTTAACCTCTGAGACCTTCGGATCAGCCACCACTTCCGTATCACGTTCTAAAACCTGCGGTTCTACAAATACTGTTACTGTCGCCTTCACCAGTAAAAGGTATGCTGCCACCAAAAGTACCAGAAATATAGGAGCGATAATCAGTTTACTGCCTGCAAACTTGCCGAACTTTGGCATAGGAGGCAGCTTCTTTAAAAAAACACTCAATATAGCTGCCGGGCCACTACTTTTTCCGAAGAAAGTTTCTTTCTCTCCCTCTTCAACTTCCACCGGTATCGCTGTGCGTTTTACAAAAGGCTTTTCATCATCAAAAAAAGCAACTTCTTCCTCTATCTCCGGAGAGACTAAATTATCATCTTCCAACTCGACCTCTGCTTGCCGTGACAGCCGGCTTAAACCGTGGCCTTTTTTGGACCCTACCGTTTCCTCTCCTGCCTCATCAGCCTCTTCAGCCTGCTTTTTAATATCCCCTTTGACAAACCCTAACTCCTTAGAGTCCTGCAAATGCCTGGTATGCCCCAACTCCCGCTGGCCTGATGTAGGCGAATATATACCTTGCTTACTGGCAGCAAAGCTGTGTTTTAAGCTAACCTGGGGGTTAAGCTCTGAGGCAGCGGATAAAATAATTGATTCCACAGTGACGTTATCTGATAAAACTTCTATCTTAGGAAAATGTAAAAAAGATAACCTCTGCATCCAGGGATACGACATTAAATCATCAAGAAGTTTATTAGTATCCTCACCGGCCTTTGTGGGATAAAGTAGGATCTTAGAGGGTAATACTTCAACTTCGGTAAACTGTCTTAAAGCCTCTTCGATATTGCCAAAAAGAGCATCTTCCCTTTTGACAACCCTGGTCCCTATAATCTTCCCCCCTTTAACCAATGTCACCTCGACAAAATCACCTATCCCTAAAAGGATTGCTGTCGGAGGTACCCCTTCCTGCTTCTGGAGAAGGTATGATACAGCATTAGTTGTAGTGACATAAGCAACGGCCGAAAGGTCATACTCTTTGAGCATCTTCCGCAAAAGTTTAAGATATGGCTCTTTTAAGCTGTCATCCAAACTCCAGGCATCCGGCACACCAAAAAGAATTTTTTGCGGTTCGATCTCCAAGGCCCCGATCGACTTATCCAGCATCTGATAAGCCTTTTCCATTAAATCCTCACTGTCTTTATAGGGAGACTCTGCCTGGCCTAAAATATCAATGCTTTGGCCAAAAATACCCCAGACGGCTGCAGTCACCTCTGATAAACCGATATTTAAGGCAAAAAGATACTCCGTACTTTCGGACTTTTTACCTATTGGCAGTTGGGCAGTAATCTTATCTAGAAAGCTCATCAGGAAAGTTCCCCCGCTTTTGGGGGTAAAATCATTATACTTAGTTTAGCACCTCCTACAATATTAGCCAAGTCCACTACACAGGCCAAAATGATATAATTTCATGATGACTTCACAGGAGTTAAGAAAAAAATACATTGAGTTTTTTGTAAGTAAGGGACACAAAGAGATCCCCTCTGCCCCCCTGGTACCTGAAAACGACCCAACAACCCTATTCACCTCCAGCGGAATGCAACCTTTAGTTCCCTATTTATTGGGTCGCGCCCATCCGGCCGGGAAAAGATTGGTTAATTCCCAACCCTGCTTTAGAGCCGAGGACATTGAAGAGGTGGGGGATAACCGTCACACCACATTTTTTGAAATGCTTGGAAATTGGTCTTTAGGGGATTATTTTAAAAAAGAGCAGCTCCCCTGGATTTGGGAATTTTTAACTAAGGAATTGGGGCTGGCGAAAGAAAAATTATATGTTTCTGTTTTTGAAGGAAATAATGACGTCCCGAAGGATACGGAAACATATGAAATCTGGAAAAGCTTAGGACTCCCGGAAGATCATATTTATTTCTACGGTGCGGATAAAAATTGGTGGTCCCGTTCCGGTTCACCTGACAAAATGCCGGCGGGAGAAATCGGCGGCCCGGATTCAGAAATCTTTTATGAATTTACTCAAGTAGAACATGATGCAAAATACGGAGCAAAGTGCCGTCCAAATTGTGATTGCGGCAGGTTTTTAGAAATAGGCAACTCTGTTTTTATCCAGTACTTAAAACGAAGTGATGGAAAGCTTAAGGAGCTACCTGAGAACAATGTTGATTTTGGAGGAGGGTTGGAAAGATTAACAGCCACGACAAATAATAATCCAGACATTTTTGGAACTGATTTATATAAACCAATAGTTGAAAAAATTTGCGAGGGGCTTGGAACTAGCTACGAAAAGAATAAGCAGTACATTCAGGTAATAGCTGATCACATAAAGGCCTCAGTATTTTTAATGAAAGATGGAGTTGTACCTAATAATAAACTGCAGGGTTATGTTTTAAGAAGGCTTCTCCGTCGTGTTGCGACTAAAGCTTTTTTAATAGATAAGCAGAAATCTGATAGTAAGTTTTTTAGATCATTAATTAAATCTGTAATAGATATATACTCAGAGCGCTTCGAGGAGATAAATACAGCAAACATAGAAGAAGAGGTTAGCCTAGAAATTCGTAAGTTCAGAGCTACTTTAGAAAGAGGTTTACAACAACTAGATAAATCCATAAAAGACAATGAGAATCTTGGTTTAGCGGTATTTAATTTATTCCAATCTTACGGTTACCCATTAGAGCTAACTATAGAATTACTAAAAGAGCGAGGAATTAAATTTACAGATTTTGATATGGGGCAATTCGAGGAGGGTAGAAAGTCACATGTTGAGCTTTCAAGGACTGCTTCGGCGGGGATGTTTAAAGGAGGGTTAGCCGACCACTCAGAGGTTGTTACCAAATACCATACCGCTACCCATTTGCTGCATGCAGCTTTAAGGCAAATTTTGGGAAGCCATGTCGAGCAGAAGGGAAGTAATTTAACCGTCGAAAGGTTAAGGTTTGACTTCTCCCAACCGGAAAAATTAAAAGAAGAGCAACTTAAACAGGTAGAAGACCTCGTTAATGAAAAAATCAAAGAAAATTTACCTGTTTCCTCCGAAATAATAGATAAGGAAGAAGCTTTAAAGTCTGGGGCTTTGGCATTTTTTGGCGATAAGTATGGTGATAAAGTGACCGTGTACACCATCGGTCATCCTGAGAGAAGCGAAGGATCTCACTTCAGTCGGGAGATTTGTGGCGGCCCACACGTTAAAAACACAAGCGAGCTGGGAAAGTTTACCATCACCAAAGAAGAATCGGCCGGAGCCGGGGTAAGAAGAATCTACGCCACCCTCTCTTAACGCCTCTTAAAAAGCCTTGGGCCAGGCTTACCCTGTGTTAATTTCTTTACCACTTGGGCCCCTGCTTTTACTCCACCCTCTACAACCTGGGTCAACTCTGCTGCAACCTTAGCCGGTTTTTCAATATCTGAAGCCACCCTTTGGGCACTTCCCAAAAGAAGGTCGATTTTATCCAAAGACTTACGCAAATCTTTTAAAATCAAAAATACCTGCAGTCCTAAAACCGACAGCATTATCCCCAAAAGTAAAATTAAAAATACTAAGGCAAGTTGTAAAAAATCCATAAGTTAGTTCATAGTTGGTAGTTCGTAGTTCACAGACGGCTTTTTGATTTTACCATGAACTACGAACCACCTACCTTTTCAGGTACACCGTCCTTTCCAGCTCTGTTTTCTGGCCAAACTTGGAAGAAGCAGTGATATTAATTTTATTTATCGGCGCAGATAAAGTAATCTCAGTTTTAAATTCACCGCTTACTGCTACAGGGATCTCCTGGCTATTGACCGCTACCTTTACCTCGGGATCAGTTTTACCCTCCACCGTTACTACGGATGTATCTGTTGTTAACTGGTCCTGGGGAGATATTAGGGAAAGTGCCGGGGCGCCTACAAATAAACGGTACTGCAGCCAAAGGTAGACAAAAAAAGATAGCACCACCATCGTCACCACAAGACCCAAAACCCTACCCGGGGTAATCTTTAATTTTGTCTTGGTAAGAGGGTGGGCAAAGGTGTCCATTATATATGGCTTATGTTTTTTATCGGAAAACTCCCGGCGGAAAACTGCCAAAACTTTCTCACTGTCCAGCTTTAAAAACTTAGCGTAGTTTTTAATAAACCCCTGGACAAAAGTAGAAGGGGGGAGTTTGGAGTAATCATCAGCTTCAAGAGCCACCAGCAGTTCATACCTTATTTTAGTAGCTTTCTCTATCTCTTCCAGGGTATAAAAATTGGCCTCCCTGGTATCTTTTAAGATCGACCCCACCGTCCGCATATGTGGAAATTATACCATCCAAAACTCCTTAAGATATGGGCTACAATATCGCACCTCCGATGTGCGAGTTTCTGTGCAATTTTTACACCAGTTTGTGGCTTAACTAATTGTAAAGGGGTAAGAGTTTATGTTAAATTCAACCTATGCTCACCAAACAGGACTTAAAAGAAATTTCCGGCTTATTGGGAGGTTTAGAAGAAAGGCTTGACCAAAGGTTTGAGGAAACCACTTTGGAGATGCAAAAAGAAATAATCCTCCTTAAGGCAGAAATGAAAAGGGAATTTAGAAAGGTCCACAATGACCAAAATTTAATAATAAGCAGAGCTTGCCTTTCATAAATGAAAGGTTAAACACTTCAACGAGGAGTTTTCGGATTTACAGGACAGAGTTGAGAAGCTGGAATAAAAGGCCAAATCTCCAAGTTTCAGCTAAACAAAATCTAGCCTGCCACCCCAAGGGTGGAAAGCTAAAATATAAAAGTTGCATTTCTCGTTGGAAAACCTATAATACCTCATAAATGATGGAAGCAGCCGCTCAGCGACCAAAAATTTATAAAGATCATGAAGAATTGGAAGAACAACCATTCAGCTTAATTGAGCTAATGTCTGGAGTAGAAGGACACCCTAATAGCTCTGTTCGGAATGGATCATGTTATGTAAGAGGTATACAATTAGTTATCAGTCCAAATGGCGAGACACGCCCACAAGGAACCGATTTTTTTGCTTTCAGATATACAATAGATGCAAACCATCCCATTCTTGCCCCTGGCGCCGTAGTAAACAAATATTGGAGTGCAGTAATGCTCTACAACCTCAAAAGAGCTATCCTTTTGCCTAGCCGAAATCACGCTGGTCGATTTTATTCCCTTTTGAATAACGCCCCTTCATACGAGGTTAAATTAGGTTTATCCGGGCATTGGTTATACACCGGGGGGTTGGTAGAAACATTACAAGAATTAGACGGAAAAGGGTGGGCATTTGATTTAGCCAAACATCCATCTTCAAGAGAAGAATTCTTGCAACGAATGGCTCAAAGAGGACAACGCCCTGAGTTAAATTTTCCAGAAGGTCTTATTATTGACGAAAATCTTAGCTTAGAAAAAGCTCTTGCAATAACTTCACAAAAACCTTAATTCTCTGCACCCGCCTTTTGGGCGAAGTAGTCGTCGGCATTTCTAACCAGTACATCCCGGGGTTTGGAGCCATCACCCACCCCAATAATCCCGGCTGCCTCAAGCTCATCAATAATTCTTGCTGCCCTGGCGTAGCCAACCTTTAGCCTTCTTTGGAGAAGTGAAGCCGAGGCCCGGTCATACTGGCAAACAGTGCGGACGGCCTCTTCAAATAAGTCATCCTGGTCTCCCTCTCTACCCCTACCGCCAATCCTGCCTAAGGGCATCTCTGTCACCTCAGCCGTGTATTGTGGAGCAAGCCCCAATGACTTCATATATTTAATCAGGTTATTAATCTCGGCGTCGGACAAAAGCACCCCCTGGATACGGATCGGCTTTGAAGCATCCGGAGGTAAGAAAAGCATATCTCCACGACCAAGCAATTTCTCTGCTCCCGGCGTATCTAAGATCACCCGCGAGTCAATCATCGAGGAAACGTTAAAAGCGATCCGGCAAGGAATATTAGCCTTGATCAACCCGGTAATAACATCTACCGAAGGCCTTTGTGTTGATACCACCAAATGAATACCGGTAGCCCTGGCCAGCTGGGCAATGCGGGTTATAGCATCCTCCACCTCAACAGGCGCAAACATCATCAAATCCGCCAGTTCATCAATTAAAATCACAATGTTAGGCAGTGCCTGAAAACCTGACATCTCGTTGTACCCCTGGATATTCCTAACTCCGACAGACTGGAATAGCTTATATCTCCTATCCATCTCCGCCATCGCCCATTTTAGGGCAGATAAAATCTTCTCCGGCTCGGTGATAACCGGCGTTAAAAGGTGGGGGATGCCGTTAAAATTGGTAAGCTCTACCCTTTTGGGGTCAATCAAAATTAGCTTTAATTCCTCAGGGGAATTCCTGAAAAGCAGGGTAGTAATAAAAGAGTTGATCAGCACCGACTTACCGGAGCCGGTAGTACCAGCCACTAAACAGTGCGGCATCCGGGCAATATCTACAACTATCGGTTTGGAAGCCGTGTCACGTCCCAATACTACTGCTAACTTTGATTTATTCTTCAGCATCTCATCTGCCACTAAGATATTTTTCAGCCCTACTATCTCTAAGGAGTGATTAGGCACCTCAATTCCTACCAAGGATTTACCCGGAATAGGGGCTTCAATCCGGACAGAGCCTCCGGGAGCAGCCAAAACAAGTGCCAGATCGTGCTGCAGATTGGCAATTTTGGAAATTTTGGTCCCGGCCGAGATTTCCAGGGCATACTGGGTTACTGCCGGCCCTCCGTTAACCTCAGCCACCCGAGCTTGAATACCAAATGAATCTAAAGCTTTTTCAATAGTTGAAGCATTCTTTTTGACATCCCCCCGGTCTGCTGCCATCCCCACTTTATCCGATAAAAGCGATAAGGGAGGATACCTCCAAATCTTTGTTTGCCCGGCCACATTTTGCACCAACTCATCGGTTATAATATCTTCCCTGGCAATAGTTTTAGGTGAAATTTTCGGCTGGTCCTGCACCCCGGAAACCCTCATAGGTATTTTATTAACTTCAAAACCCTGCCGGCGGTTAAACAACCCAAAAACATTATCCTTTAAAAATAACCCCACCCCGGCAAACACCCCTAAAACCTGGGATAAAGAGGCATCAAACAACACCACAACCCCCACTAAAAATACTCCTGTCAAAACCGCAAATGCCCCTCCGCCGGTCATTATCGCCGAAAGTTCCCCCCAAACTAAATTGCCCAAATCCCCCGCCTGGTCTGAGATAACAGGGGAAGTAAGGGCAGAGATGGAAATCATGATTGTCAAAAGCCCCACTAAAACATTTGCCTGGGCCAGGGCAAATTTAAGTTTTTGCAGCACTAAAGCAGCCACCAAAAAAACCACCGGAGCCAAAAAAGCTGTCCAACCTAAATTCCCCTCCAAAAAGTTCCGCCAAAAGGCAAGCTGGGAAGAAGGGTAAAGCAAAGAGGCTACAGAAACCGCCGCGAGGACACCCGAGACCAAAGACCCAACCGCCACTATCGTCTTTTGGCGGAGCTTCAATTTAGGTATGGAGTAGATCGATCTTCGTCTAGACATAATACTAATTTACAATCATTATAACATATTACTCAACACTATGGGATATTACACTTCTACAATTACGGGTAATACCATCGGCCTTCTTTGGGTTTCTTCGTAAAAATACCTCTCCAAATTTTCCTCAATATGGCGCCTGGTAAAGCGCCAATCCAAAATAGAGTCAGGGTGGTCGGCTAAAACCGACTTGACCACATTTTTAGCACCGTTTAAAAGCCCTTCCGACTCTTTTTCAAAGACAAATCCGCGCGAGACGATATCCGGTTCCCCCGCCAACTGGCTGGTGCGGGCATCAACAGGCACAACTACCAGGACAATCCCTTCCTCTGCCATCACCTTCCTGTCCCGCAAGACAATATTGCCTACATCCCC
>LCEJ01000022.1 GCA_000997105.1 Candidatus Daviesbacteria bacterium GW2011_GWA2_42_7 | reverse complement strand
TAACCCGGGGCAAGTTTTGGAGGTATTGGAGACTCAAGGAGAATGGTACAAAGTGGAAGGTGGATGGATAAACAGGGCATATGTAACACCAGTCACTACCTCTGCTACTGCCAAAGCCTTAAAGGTTAATGAAAATGAGCTTGGATTCCTCAGGGTCAGGAGTACTCCTTCTACCTCAGGAACGGAGCTTAAAAAGTTGAATATCGGGGATGAGTTTAATATTTTAGATGAGAAATCAAGCTGGTACCAGATTGAATATGAGGCTGGCAAGTTTGGCTGGGTTAAGGGGAGTTATGTAACGCTTGTTGAGCAAACGGCTAACAGCTCACAGCTTACGGCGGACAGCAGTCAGCAGTCAGCGGAAAGCACTCCCTCTGCCTCCCTTGAGGATCTTGTTGCTCAATAAGCTTCATCTTCTGCTTCCTTCTTCTCCTCCCTCGAGGTTGGAGAGTCCTTAAAGGCCATGGATGCTACCATCTCAGGCACACTTAAATCATTAGGTAACACCTTCTTAGGCAATACCTTAGTAGCCGGCGACTTTACAATTGACGGGACTTTGTCTTTAACCGGAAATTCCTTAAACTCCATTGGTGCAGGTGCCTCCCCCGACGGTGGCCCGCAGGGACTCCTCGGGGGTGGAACCGGCATCCTTTATATCCAAAACTCCCCTCTAGCCACCCTTGTAGATTTCTTCAACGGCAAAGTCAAAATTGACAAGTCGGGTAAGGTTAGTGTTCAAAAATTGGAAGTATCGTCAGACACTTTGGGGACCTCCACCTTACCTGCAGGGTCCACCCAAACGTCAGTTTCCACCAACCAGGTTACCTCAACCTCCAATATTTTCCTCACCCCCAAGTCCTCCACCGGCAGCCAGTCGCTTTATATCAAATCAACCACTCCGGGTATAGGGTTTACCGTAGGTATTGATAACCCCGTAAGCCACGACATCAACTTCAGCTGGTGGATAGTGGATAGTAAGCCATGATTACCCATGAAGAAATTTAAACAATTAAAAGCTCTTAAATGGAAATTGGCTCTTTTCCCTACCGTCTTCCTAACCATAACCATCTCTTTCCTGGTATATGCCAAACTGTCTTTGGCTGCCACTGCTACCTGGACTAATACCGGAGGTGATGGATTATGGTCAACTTGCGCTAATTGGTCAGGAGGAACGGGAACGGGCGGTTGCCCTGGATCTTCCGATATTGCTACTTTTAACAATACCTCCACCGCTAATATAGCCATTGATACCACAGCATCTGTAGCAGGAGTAAGCATTGCCTCCACCTATTCCGGCATTATTACCCAAAATACAGGGGTAACTGTTACTATTGGATCTTCAGGCTTCACCCAGGCAGGAGGCACATTTACAGGTGGTAATTCAACGATTGATATAAGTGGTGTTTTCAACCTTTCTTCTGGTACTTTTACTGCTCCTTCCAACACTACGACAGTTACCGGCAATTTTACTATCTCAGGGGGGACCTTTAATGCCAGTGGCGGAATAGTAACTTTAACTGGTGATGGGGACTCCCTGGCAGATACTTATACCATCACCTCTTCAGCATCCACTTTTTCCAATTTAACCATCAACTCAACAGATGGAGCTACCGATACCTTCCAGCTGGGAGCAAACTTAATAGTTGGCAAGAATTTAACTATTACTGCCGGAACTTTTGATGTTACTGCCTCAAATTACAATATTACCATTGGAGGGAATTTAACTAATAATGGTACCATGAACAATAGGTCAAATACCGTCACCTTCAATGATAATACCCAAAATTCAGCGATTACCGGTTCAGGCTCACCTGCTATTACTTTCTATAACTTAACATCAACAACTGGATCAAAAATCTTAAAGTTTGGAGCAGGCCAGACCTTTAGAACCAATGGACTTTTGACCATCACCGGCACTACCAATAACCAGATTAATTTAGCCTCTACTTCCCCTGCCGGCAAGCTTACCTCTGGCGCCTCTGGCGGGCAATATAAAAAGAAAGTTACTTTTGATAATTCTGGTCAGGCAGAAAACCTCACTAACTTTCCAATTTTGGTAAAGCTGACTTCCTCTAACTTTGATTTCACTAAGGCCCAATCTGCCGGACAAGACATCCGCTTTACTGATTCTGATGGCACAACCTCGCTTTCTTATGAGATAGAATCCTGGGACAGCTCAGCCCAGACAGCTAATATTTGGGTTAAAGTGCCGCAAATAGATGCTTCCTCTTCCACTGATTATATTTACATGTTCTACAACGATCCCACAGCCGCCGATGGCCAAGATAAAACCTCCGTCTGGAGTAATGGCTATCTTGGAGTATGGCACCTTAAAGAAACAGGCAATGGTACAGCCGGGGAATATACCGACTCAACTTCTACCGGAAACAACGGTAGGGGAGGAGATGGTACCGCAAGCCAAGCCCCAACCCAGACTTCCGCCGGGCAAATTGATGGAGCCCAAAGTTTGGATGGAGCAGATTATATCTCTTTGTCTAACACAACATATCAGGACAATAAAACCATTGAGGCTTGGATTTATACCGGTGTGAATAACGCCTGGCAGGAAATATTTTTACACGAACGGGTTGTCGGTAACACGAATTACGATGAATCAGAATTCCGTCTAACCAATGCCGGCAAATTGCAATACCAGGACGCTTACTACCCCGGCGGAGCTTGGACTGCCACTACAACCAGTGCCGTGCCATTAAACCAGTGGGTAAAGGTAACCATAACCAAAAACGGGGCCAACGTTAACCTTTATGTTAACGGCTCAAATGGGGGATCCTCATCTTCATTTCCAGCTTTCTCCTACACTCCACTCAAGGCCTTTATTGGATCAGGTTATTGGTGGTCTTCTGGTCCCACATACTACTTCCAGGGAAAAATTGACGAAGTGAGCCTTTCTAGCACTGCCCGGTCTGCTGCCTGGATAGCTGCCAGTTATAAATCAGAGGCCAATACTTTTAATACTTACGGCACGGAAGAAACAACTACAAATGGTCAGTATGCCTCCACTCCTGTGGCCCAGTGGACTATTAACCACCAGGGAACAGAATCTATTACTTATGCTTTTATCCAAGACGCTGCCTGTGACGGGACTTCTACTACTATTACCTTGGATACTACCTCAAGAAATGGTGGTAATAATGGCACCTGCTGGTCAGGTTATGCCGTCAACCAAAACGTCAGAGTCAAAGGAACCGTCAGGGTCAAAGGAACCACAAGAATAGGGGCGGATTAATATTTTTTAACATTGACCAGTCAAGCATTGTTTCACGTTCCTCTCCCGCATAATTTAGTGGTTTTATTTGTAAATCAACCCTACCGTCGAGGTTAAAAAGGGGGCTAAATTGATCTTTCTTTGCCTGGTATCAACACTATCCACCAGGAAGTTCGTGGTTTGACCAACTGTATAAGGGTTTCCCTGGTCAACTTTAGCAGCAGGCACAAGTCCCTCTACACCTTTTTCCAAAGCCACAGAGATACCGGCTGTAGTTATCTCTTTCACAGTCCCGGAAACCACATCATCAACTTGGAAATTTTCTGCCAAAGCAGTAAAAGGGTCTTCCTGCATCTGCCGCAGTGACAGGTTTAACCTGCCTAAGTTTTCATCTTTGCCTATAACCTTAGCCTCAACTTTATCCCCTACCTTAAATTCCGGTTTTTCCTCATCTTTACCCTGAGCAGACCCGTCCTGAGTTTTATCGAAGGAGTCGAAGGGAGTCCAGGAAAGCTCAGTAGCAAAAATCACCCCTTCGAGACCTGCCCGCAATGCTTCGCCTTGTTCGCCTAGCGATGCAGGCGGGCCATCTACATTCACAAACAACCCGAATGGGGCAACAGCCACTACCTCTCCGGAAACTTTATCCCCAGACTTAACCCCGGAAAAACTCTTTTGCTCATCATCTGAAAGCTCTGCCCTGGCTGTTAAAACCAACCTATTATCCCCGGGGTCTATTTCTATAACTTTAAGTTTTAACTCCTGGCCTGCCAGCTCTCCTGTAAAACCGGCTACGCTTTTAAGGCTGACTTGCGAACTTGGCACAAAACCTCTAATTTTACCTTGCCCTGAGCCAGCCCGCCCTGAGCTTGCTTGCCCTGAGCTTGCTCGCCCTGAGTTCGCCGAACGGGTCGAATGGGTCGAAGAGTCTATTTCAACCATAAGGCCGCCTTTATTAACCTCAATTACCCTACCTAAAAGGGTTGTTTGACGCTGCTGGGCGGTAATAAACTTCTGCCATTTTTTGGCCTGTTCTTCCGCCCTTTTACCCCCCTGGACAGCCCTAAAAAGGCTCAAAATTACCTGTCCTGATTCATTTTCCGGGGTTAAGACAAAAGCTTTAATTTCGCTGCCTATTTTTAACTCTTCCAGCTGTTCCGGGAGAAAGTCACGTTTATTTAAAGCTCCTTCTGATTTTCCTCCTAAATCAACAATTACTTCACTCTCGGAAATTTGGACAATTTCACCCTTAATCTCTTCACCGCGGGAGAAACTAATATGTTTTTTATCCAAAGAGGCCATCAAATCGGCCATGGTAGTCATGGTGGGAATTTTAACAGTTATCCGGGGAAAATTCCAGTAGGGGTGTATCATGATGCACCCCATGCTTGCCTGAACGATTATAATTTAGTATAATACCCGTGCGGTGATTTGAGCGGTGTGGAACCACCCTTTCCCATTCCGAGGCTTTTTTCTTTTCCGTGAGAATCCGCTTTTAATCCGCGTAAATCTATTTACAAGGAGCAGGCATTATAGGTATAAAATCCCCAAGATTGAGGATTCCCCCCATCTACCCTGCAAGGATCAGATCCTCCATCTTTTGCCGGATCAACCAGCCCTCTTTGTCCCAGGTAATCTGCAGGGGTAAACTCGGAGATTTGAAAATTAATCAGCTTAAACCCGCTACCGTCACCATTGGAAATATACATGTAACAAGAAGTATTGTTGAGCTTATCCATACGGGGGTCCGAGGGGAAGGTCCTTACATATTTGGGAACTAAACCCGGGATAACATCGTCCGGGGCAAGGCCTCCTCCGTTTGCACACTCCGATCTCCAGGAAGTAGAAATAGGGTACTTTTCATTCTCCGAACGGTAAAGCTCAATAGCTGTTTCAATACCTTTTAGGTCTCCAATCCTTTTGGCCAACCGGGCCGATTTTTGGACATTACCATAAACCACCATCCCTATTGAGGCCAAAATGGCAATGATAGTTACTACAACCAGAAGTTCGATAAGTGTGAACCCTGAAGACTTTCCCCTCATGGGTTTATTGTAGGACAAAAGGTCTGGGACTGGTAGCTGGTAGTTCGTAGTTTGGGAAAACAGCTCTCCACCCCAAGCTACTAGCTACTAATCCCTAACTACTGGTACTTTGTACCTTGAAATGTGAATACGACCTGCCCGCATTGCTACGTCTACCAGCATTGCTTCGCAAAGCGATGCAGACTGGCAAAGCGTTGCAGGCGGGCTTGAAGGCTCAATACCCCTCCTTCGCACAAGGCTACGGAGGGCAAGCAAAAAATCTCAACTATGACCATTAGTATTAGTAGGCTTAACGCCTTACAGCGCTTCCACCTCTAACCTATCAACCTGGTAGTCTCCCAGGGGTCTTTAGAAAGCAGCTCCTGCTTTCGCAAGCTCTGCTTAAGGATTCCTAATCTTGGGATCTGCTTCGTGCTTAGATGCTTTCAGCGCTTATCAGGAAGAAACGTAGCTACCCGGCGCTGCACTTTTGGTACAACCGGCACACTAGAGGTTTCCTCATCTCGGTCCTCTCGTCATTATGTTTTCTCAGCTTTCGCTGAGGATCAGACTATATCTTCTCCGTCACCCTAAGTGTTACGGAGTCGGCATGTAATGGAAGTTTATGCTCCGGATTATCCGGTACCTTCCATATAAGTCGTTACAGGGACAAATTGTTAGAAGTTTGATGTTTGAAATTAGAAGCTGGAATAGGATGTTAGAAGATAGAAGTTGGATTTTCCAATCTCCAATTTCTAACTTCTTTATCTATCCTCCAACCTCTAACATCTAATTTCTATCAACCGTCTTCCCACGGTATTACCCATTGATTTTTTCTATTGAGTTTATTATAGAACCAAATAAAACCCAAAATCAAGAGGGCTTCACCGTTATTAGCCGAATTGTCATGATCGATTTCTCGACCAAGTAGCAAATTGCTTTACCGTTGTAAACGGCAAACGTGTTTACTAGAGACAACTTCCCTCAAGAATCCAAACGCCCATACTGGATAGAGTCCGAGCTGGCTTACGCCGCTCTGAACCCAGCTCGCGTACCACTTTAACGGGCGAACAGCCCGACCCTTGCGACCTTCTTCAGCCGCAGGATGTGATGCACATCATTCTTGTATTCCTACAAGTGTAGACTATATCTTCCCCCTCCCGTACGGGTAGGGGGTTGGCATATAAATAAAGTTTAAACCTAGATTATCTAGTACCCTTATTTAGTCTCAGTTTATTAAGCAATATCTGATACGCTAAAAATTGCTTCTGAAATCAAGTCGTTACGGGGTCAAGTTAGAGAGAAGTTAGATGTTAGAAATTAGAAAATAGATTATGAATTTAGATGTTTGATGTTGGATAGGTTTTCCAGTTCTGCCATAGCCTGGTGAGTTGTTTACCAACGATATCATATCGTTTTAGTAAATCCTCACAGAATTCAGGTTTCCAAAAACCTAAATCTTTTGCAAAACTGATGTGTACAAACATTTCATTACATGATCCGGTTGCTGATAAAAGATATCTCTTAAACTCTTTCTCAGACAATCTTTTGGCATACCCTTCAGCGATATTAGCTGGTATAGACTTCGATGCTCTGCGCATCTGGTCTACCAGATCATACTTCTCACTGTTTGGCAATCTTAAAATCGATCTGTTAATTAAAACAGCCAATTCATACGATTCCTGGTATACTTTTAGATCTTTAAAACTTTGGATCACTAGATAGATTGTACTTTACCAACTTCAAACTTCCAATCTCTTTATCCATCTTCCGACCTCTAACATCTAACCTCCATACTAACTGACTTCCCACGGTATTGTCCCTTAATTCCAAGATAACCCAAAGGTTACCCGAAATCAAGTAGGAGTTCACCGTTATTAGCCAATTTGCTCTAATAATTTCTCACTAGAGGACCCAAACCTTTATATAAGGTTAAGCCGACATCGAGGTGCCGAACGATACCGTCCTTGTGGACTGTTGGGTATCACTAGCCTGTTATCCCCGGGGTAGCTTTTATCCGATAAGCCTACTCGCTCCCATAAGCAAAGTAGGGATCACTAAAACCTGCTTTCGCACTAGTTCGACTTGTGGGTCTCACTATCAAGCACACTCTCTGCTTTTGCGCTTTATTCTCCGTTGCCATTGGAGACAAGTGTACCTTTGTACGCCTCCGTTACTCTTTTGGAGGCAACCGCCCCAGTTAAACTGCCCGCCAGACCTTGTTACCCGCCCAGATGCTACAGTAAAGCTCCACGGGGTCTTTTTGTCCAAGTATGGGAAGGCCGCATCTTCACAGCCACTGCAATTTCGCCGGGTCTATCCTCAAGACAGTCGCTAAGTCGTTCTACCTTTCGTGCGGGTCTGAACTCACCAGACACAATATTGTTACTTTTCCGATTACTCGAAAAGATTGAGTCATTTCTGCTCAACTCCCTACATCGCTGCAGGGTTCAGACTATATCATAATCCGATCTTCACCGGACTCTTGGTGTATAGTCGTTGAGGGTTCGTCTCACATTCTGCATTCTTTCCTTCATTTTTGCTAACTTTGAAGGATATGTTGTTGTAAAGATTTCAATAACTTTTAAAACATCAGATTTTTTATTTATTTCCCAATGGAATAAACCGTCATCACTTCGCAAGTGTATATAACCACAGCTAAGAAAGTCTTTTATTAATTCAATAATTTTCCGATCTTTCATCGCTACTGCAAAGTATGGTTCTTTTCTTAAACCTGATTTTTTCAAACCACATGATCCTTCAGCATCAATAATTCCTGCTAAAAAGAAACCAACCTCGTCATTACAAAAACGACGAGTATTAATTTTCTCCCTAGAAAAAACATTGTGCTTAAGGTCTTTTAAATCTTCACGACACTTTTCTATTATCTGAAGTCTATTTTGAACTTTCGAATCTTTACCGATTGCCGGTAAAACATTCTTCAAAAGTTCTAACTTTCTTCTGGCTATATCTCCTGCGAGAACTGGATATTTACTAAAAAATTGTAATACCAGCTCAACTTTTCTTTTACCTCGAAATTTTAGGTTATATCCTCCTTTAATAGGAGAAATATTCCCTTCTTTCAAAGAAATTACTGAGTTGATCTCTTTCAGAAGCTCTAAATCTGCATTGGAAATTGTAATATCAGGCATGAAGTAAAAACCTCTGCCCCTTTTGTCTGTTGCTCTTATTACAGAACAACTCAACTCTCCAACGCAAAAGCCAGTGTAATAGTTATTGCAAAATCGAGACGCATCCTGCTGATTGTCTGCACCGGGTACATTGTCAGTTGGCATTAGATTCATCGTATACCGAATAAAACCCAAATGTCAACTAGTACCGGATTCTCAGATATTCCAGCATTTTACCAAGTTTTCGCATATCAATTACTCGATATGGTCCCCTGTCTGTCAGGTATTAATATACCCTACAGTCCGAGGAACTTCGCTACCATAGAACAGTTATAGTTACTGCTGCCGTTCACCAGATCTTAGGCCCCAAGCTCACCTCAGAATTGCTTCTTTGGGTCACCTGAAACATTAAATTACTGGCACTGGGCAGGTGTCAGCCCCTATACATCAGCTTTCGCTTTAGCAGGGACCTGTGTTTTTGTTAAACAGTCGCTCAGCGTCGTTTGTTGCAAGGGCGTACCGTATGGTACACCCCAGGACATCTTGCTAACTTACGTCCAGTTGTATTGCCGAGTTCCTTAAGGATAGGTCTCCCGATCGCCTTTGTATACTCAACTCGCCCACCTGTGTCGGTTTATGGTACGGCTTAAATTACCTCCTCTACGAAGCTTTTCTTGAAAACAGAAACTTTCTGACTTGCGCATTCGCAACTTGCTTATGCATTCCGACGTCGTCTTAACGACTCGTCGGAACGGTCCATTTGCACAGACTAAGTGCGGATTTACCTGCACTCACTAGCTTGCAGTGCCTTACGGCACTAGAGGCTTACACCTCATTACTTAGACCCCGCACCGTATGGTGCAGGGCTCAAATATTCCCACTTTGTCCCTCCGTAGAGTCTTTATCGAGTAATCCAAGTACCCGAATTTTAACGGGTCGTCCATCGACTACGCCATTTGGCCTCGTCTTAGGTGCCGACTAACCCTGATCTGATTAACATGGATCAGGAAACCTTGGGCTTTCGGCGGTCCGATTTTTCATCGGACTTTCGCTACTCATACCGGCATTCTCACTTCTGATCAGTCCACCACACCTCACAGTGCAGCTTCACTCCAATCAAAACGCTCCCCTACCACCAAGCCCGGAAATCGGAACTCAGATATCGGAGATCGGACTACGAAGATAATTTCTGGGCTAAACTATTTAACTGTTTAGAAACAGATTTATATTCTTCAATTAAAGACTGGCTTGCTTTAGCAATTCTCAGATGAGTAATTACCTCATCTGACGAACCCATCGCCATAATCACAAAGTTTCGAAAATCTCTTTGTGAAGATTTTTTAGCAAATCCTTCTGCAAGAAGTGCAGGGATCGACCTTGCTGCCCTTAAAAGTTGATGAAAAAGATCATAATCCTTTTTAGGTAGTTTGTCTAAAAAGAGGTTTATATCATCCAATAACTTCATTGAATGCTGATACACTCTTAGATCGCTCACGTCTTGCATAATTTAATCTTAACATGATCCGAAATCTGACATCCGAACTCTGATATCCGGACTTGATCCGTAGTTTCGGTAAACACTTTAGCCCCGATTCGTTGTCGGCGCAAGATTCCGTAACTAGACCAGCGAGCTGTTACGCTTTCTTTAAAGGATGGCTGCTTCTAAGCCAACCTCCTGGCTGTCTAAGGAACCTCACATCCTTTGACACTTAAGTGTTATTTAGGGACCTTAACTGACGGTCTGGGATGTTTCCCTCAGGCCCGCTCCGCTTAGCCGGATCGGACTGACTCCTGCTACACAAATAGGTATTTGAAGTTTGATTGGATTGAATAGCTTGCGCCACTCAGATCCATCCAGAGCTCTACCCCCTATTTGATTGCACAGGGCTATACCTAGATATATTTCGGGGAGAACCAGCTATCTCCGAGTTCGTTAGGCATATCACCTCTAACCACATCTCATCCCAAACTATTGCCACAGTAACGGGTTCGGGCCTCCCTCGGCCTTTCGGCGAAGTTCACCCTGGACATGGTTAGCTCACTCGGTTTCGGGTCTGCCGTGCACTCCTAGACGCCCGGTTAGGGCTCGCTTTCACTACGCCTTCTGTGCCTTACGGCACTTAGACTTGGAGTACAGGACAACTCACCGGTTCATTCTTCAATAGGCACGCGGTTAGGACGTACCGTAATGGTACATCCCTTCCACAGCTTGACAGCATACGGTTTCAGGTACTATTTCACTGGGCGTTCCGCCCTTCTTTTCACCTTTCCCTCACGGTACTAGTTCACTATCGGTCCGAAAGTATATTTAGCCTTAGGGCATGGTCGCCCCGGATTCACCCAGGATTTCACGTGTCCTGGACTACTTGAGGATCCAACCACGGTAGTTTAGATTTCGCATACAGGGCTATCACCCTCTTCGGCGCCACTTTCCAGTGGCTTCTGCTATCTTCACTACTCGCTACTGTTGGCCTCGCAACCCCCAATCCAGACGTCGGATGTCAGATATCAGAAGTCAGATTACTTTGAAGTTAATTCTTCAATCAATTTCATCATAATCCGAAATCCGACATCCGAAATCTGATGTCTGGACTAGGTTTAGGCTGTTCCCTTTTCGCTCGCCGCTACTGGGGGAATCTCTATTGATTTCTTTTCCTGCGCTTACTTAGATGTTTCAGTTCAGCGCGTACCCTCCACCAACCTATGAATTCAGTTGATGGTATCCTTACGGATGGATTACTCCATTCGGAAACCTCCGGATCAAAGCTTCTTGGCAGCTCCCCGGAGAGTATCGCCGTCTAGTGCGTCCTTCATCGGTACTTTCGACCTAGGCATTCACCGTATGCCTTTGTTGTTGAGTATCTTTTGGCTTGTTTGTTCAGGGTTCATTGTTCATAGTTCATAGATAAATCCACGAACTACCAACTACTAACCATGAACTAAATTGGCCTTCTTATTTGCCCGCCAGCAACGCTTGCGCGTAGCCATGCGGGCTGGTCGTATTCACATTTCAAAGTGCAATCCTTCGACAAGCTCAGGACGAGACTTGTTAAAGTCTAGGATTGTGCCTAGATAATAAGTCTCGATCTTTATCAAAACCTGTTATCCAAATACAACCTGCCTGCACTGAGCAAGCGCAGCGAGTCGAAGTGTGGACCGTGGGAGACTAAGAACCTTCGCCTACGGCGAAGAACCTTGCGACCTTCGGTCTTCGAACTCCCTGTGGACCCAAGGAGATTCGAACTCCTGACCTCCTCATTGCAAATGAGGCGCTCTACCAACTGAGCCATGGGCCCATTCAGTTTTCAAACTACGAACCATGAACTCTAAACTATTCAACTATTTACTTGTAAATGGAGGGATACAACGCTTGATTTTCAACTTCCTTGACGCTCAAGGAAGTCTCAAGCGCAAGGGGTTAAAATGTATGTGCGTTGCTTCTCATCGAAAGTGATTTTCTCACTGCAACAAAGTTTAGCAGACTGCACTTCGCTTGTCAATCTCGGAGAAAATAAAAGCTAGCGCTTTCCTATATTAATTACTTGTTCAACCAACCGATTAGCATACCCATATTCATTGTCATACCAGGCAAAGATTTTGACCAAATCCCCGTCTACCACCTGAGTTAGACTCAAATCCACAATGGCTGACTCTGGCCTGCCGATAATATCCGATGAGACTAAGGGGTCTTCGCTCCAAGTCACTACCCCCTTCCATCTTGGGTTTTCCGAAGCATCCTTGAAGGCTTGATTTACTTCCTCCACTGTTGTTTTGGTTTTTAAAAGAAAGGTAAAATCGGAGATCGAACCCAAGATCACCGGCACCCGTAAAGCCACCCCGTCAAACAAGCCTGTAAGCTCCGGGATAACCTCAGTAGTAGAAATTGCCGCCCCTGTAGTTGTAGGAATAATGTTGGTATAAGCAGCTCTCGCCCGGCGCAAATCATTACTTTTTCCTCCCGGTGGAGGTCCGTCAACCAGGTTTTGCTCAGCTGTAACAGCATGGACCGTAGTCATTAAAGCCTTAGCTATCCCAAACTTGGAATGTATTATAGCTGCCACCGGAGCCACACAATTAGTGGTACAGGAAGCGTTATTAATCAGCTCCTCACCCTGGTATTTATCCTGATTTACTCCGATCAAATAAGTTCCCACCGCTCCACCCTTAGCAGGCCCGCCTGCATCGCTATGCGAAGCATTACGGGCAGGTGCAGAGAGAATCACCTTTTTAGCCCCAGCTAAAATATGCTGCCTCATTCCATCATCATCAGTAAACCGGCCAGTGCACTCTAAGGTCACATCTACTTTCAAGTCTCTCCAAGGCAAGTTAGCAGGGATCTTTTCTGCCAGTATTGGGTACTTTTTCCCCTCAACTATAATTGCACCAGGAGCTTGTCCTGATCCGCCATCTGGCGGAGAAGGAAATACCTCTTTCCCCCACCGTCCGTAGGCAGAATCATATTGTAAAAGATGGGCTAAAACTTGCGGTGAAGTGAGATCATTAATAGCCACAATTTCTATTTCCTCAGGGAACTTTTCTAAAGATATCTTGAAAGCAGCCCGGCCAATCCTACCAAAACCATTGATGGCAACTCTAATCATAAATTAACAGTAGCACAGGTAAATAGCAATTGGAAAGTAGACATTTGTGTACTTACCTGAAATTGTTTTAGACATTTACAGAAGATTGTTGACTGATTTCTCAAAGTATTGCTTAACTTCTTCCGGTGTATGTAGGGGTGCAGCAGAAGCTGAAATAATATCAAAATTTAAAAGGTCTTCAAAGTATACTAACTGCTCTAAAAATAATTTTTCATCAAATACGCCCCCATAAACCTTCTTTGCCACCAAAATAAGCTCATTTAATTTTATGTCATTACGTTTCAAGATTGTATATAAATCAAAATAATCCCTGTATTCTCCTCTTCTTCCAATAGTATATGCTTTTTGAAGGGCAATTTCTTTAATGGGAAAAATGCGCAGCCCATTTTCCAGTTCCAGAACCTCAAAATATGATTTGAATGGATAATAAAGAAAGGTAATTTTTATATCGTCTGAATCAAAAAAAGTAAGCTCATCAGGCGTATCAACAGCAATATTTTGTATTGATAACTCTTGTGACAGTTTCTCAAGAAGTCTTTTGGGGATTGGTACTGAACTAAAAAAATCAAAATCAAAGGACTTACGGTGGGCAAGCTGTAAAGCAAGCGCAGTTCCACCACCTAACACAAAATCTTTTGCAATAGGCAACAACTTCTGCAATAATTTTTGTCTTTTGTTATCTAATATGTCGAGGTGCATATTTAAGATATTTTTGTTCATCGACAGGGTCGGTAATATGCAATATAAAGTTTTTTATAAAATTTAAAGCAGGTAAGGTATATATTTTTTTAGGGTGGGCAAGAAAAAGTTTTTTCACCACATTTTCTCCAATACTATTTTTTATAGATCTGATCTCATGAAGTGTACCGAACATCAATGTTTGATGAACAGTATCCGCTGAAGTTAAGCTACTTTTGGGTGAATACCAGATACGTTTCGTATCCATAGGTATATTATAGCAAAAAAGGTAACTATTGTCCCCCGCCGAGGACTCCTTTTTGGGTCAGGATGCTCTTTAACTTGATCACGTCAGAGGAATTGACTACCCCGTCACTAGTTAGGTCTGCTTCTGATTGCCCGGACTGATTAAATTGGGCCAGGAGGGCTGACATATCAGCCAGATCAAACTTGCTGTCGGAATTTACATCCCCGTCATGACGAAGGTTTTGTACCTCAACATCACTCAGCTTCACTGACTGGGTAGAAGTTGTAGCCTGCTGCGTGATAGAATTGACACTAATTCTCTTTTCTGGGCAGTCATTCATAAGAAAGAATCTTAGTGGTGTTGAAATGCTAGCTTTGATAGTATATATACCGCTAGTCTTTGAAGAAAAACCAAAGTTTCCAGAACCACCCTGAAAATTTGCTATCACGTCTGATGGTGGTAGTCCAGCAGGAGGGAGTGCCGACCAATTACCAACAGTATATTCCGCATTTTCTGGTGAAACATGCACCATAAATTTAATAGCCTGCCATCCCTCAGAATCAGAGTTTGCTATATATAAATTTTTCCCTGATGCATCCTTACCCAAAGGCGCATCAGCAGTAACGTCAATACACCACAGAGCAGTTGGTGCCGGAGTTGGAAAACTGGTACCCCCAGAGACAGTTTTTGTCTGGCTGCTGGTGTCACCACAGCTGGACCAAGTGTTAGTGTCGTACCCTATAAAACTTGGTGTGCCGGTACACTGGTCCCCCGGTCCGGAGCCGCTGCGGTTGTCGTGAACAAACGCATTCACTGTAGCAGTGTATGACCCTACCTCTGAAACAGTATAGCTTCCTTCCAAGGACGTGCCGTTATCTTCTTTCAACAAGCACCAATATTTCTGATTA
This sequence comes from Candidatus Daviesbacteria bacterium GW2011_GWA2_42_7, assembly GCA_000997105.1. GTDB lineage: Bacteria > Patescibacteriota > Microgenomatia > Daviesbacterales > UBA10151 > 2-01-FULL-43-38. Next base: position 1,541 of record LCEJ01000022.1, on the reverse strand, counting down.
GAAATATGACGAATACTACCATCAGGACAAGGAAAGCTGACAGCACCATCCCCTTTGGTAATCCAGATCTGACCACTACTGGCGTTACTCAAATAAGCCCTGAAGGTAATAGTATCCCCAACTTTAGCGTCCTGCGAGCCACTGGTGATATTAAGGGCAGCTGTGGGAGATTGGGAAATTTGCAGGGTTAATCCCCTTCGGTAACTATGATCCGAATTATTCCATGGAAGGATATCAGCCTGGTCGGAAAGGCGCAGGATTTGGGAATTATCAGCAAATCGGATATTTGCACTTCCGGAAGTTTTAGCCTCAAAGATAACGCTCCCTAACAACCTGGCTACCATCAAAGTAGGCGATTGGGTAGGAACGGGGCTATTGACAGGAGCAGTTGTTGGAGTTGGTGCACTGGTAGGTGAAAGTGATCCAGGAGTAGGTGTTACCGCCAAAGCAGCACAATTTACAGTTTTCGGGCCGTTTGCTAACCCGGTATGCAACAACGGCCCTCCCGGATCATTCTTGTCTTTACGGTTACCCTCAGAATCAATATTAATACCGAAAGCCGTAACGGTTCTTTGTTGTCCGGTAAAAAGTTGCTCCTTGGGGTTATAGGTTGTGCCATTGGGAGAAACCCAGGAAGCCAAGATATCCGAAGCGCTGAAATTAAAACCGTGACTTTTATTTACGAAAGGCAAATCAGCCCTGTTTTGGTCAGCCCGGATCCATCCCAAATATATATTCTCAGGTAAATCGACATTAGCCGGTTTATTCTTCTCCAGCCAAAAATCAACCTGCAAAGGAGTTTCCTGGGAATCCCCATCTATCGCCCAGCCGGCAAATGCGCAGTTCACCCCCCCCACCATTTTGACGTTACCACTGTTATTAGAAAAATCCATATCAATCCACTGATTGACAAAGGAGTTAGCACCGCGCGGGTTAACCCCCACTACCTTAAGTTTGTCCTGGTCAAACTTAAGATTGACTACAAAGAGGTTGGCAGCATCAATATCTGACCTGGCCCAGATATCAACCCTAAACTTCTGACCCACCGAAACGCTTTTTAGGGCTGCCGCATCGGCAAATGGGGCTTCGGTTGCAGCTTGGGCTTCCAGCTCAAAGCTGGTTTCGGGAGTTGTAGGAACTACAGGGGCAGCCTTGCTGAAAAATCCTGTTTTTGTTTGAACCAGCCAGAGACCAAGCCCTAGTCCTGCCAGAAGAAGCAGAAAAAGGAAAATTTGTACAAAGCCTTTCTCCCTAGATTTATACACTTTATTCAGTAGACCACTTCAAGATATCACTGTCAAGGAAAAGCTAGTTTAACACTTCAATAGTGGGTAAGGTACCCGTTGCTAAAAGTTCCAGCATTGCTCCTCCACCGGCAGAGACAAAGGAAAATTTATCTAACAATCCTAATTGGTCCAAATAAGTCACCGTATCCCCTCCTCCTACAACTGTCTCTGCATCTGAGGAGACAATCATCTCTGCCAACCTTTTAGTCTGGTCATTTTTAGGATCCTCTATTTTCCCCAAGGGACCATTCCAAA
>LCEJ01000021.1 GCA_000997105.1 Candidatus Daviesbacteria bacterium GW2011_GWA2_42_7 | reverse complement strand
GTCCCAAGAGACTAAGAGCTTTGTTTTAGATACCAGCGGCAAGGACCCGTTATTGGTTGCCCCTCCTACTTGGCAATACGGTGCTTGGGTTTTAATTCCTCCGGATAATGACTTTGCTAAAATCCACCAGTATATAAGTGATATTTTTTCAGGTAAATTGTCTGCCTCAGAAAGTGCCGGAAAAAAGCAGTGAAAATAATAGTCTTACATGGGCCGGGAGAGGTAGGGAAAAGAACGGAGGCTTTGCGTATCAGAAAGCAATTCCCTACTGATATGACAGTGCTGGTAGACTTAAAACAGGATAGTTTAGAAAAGCTGGAATGGGCTTTAACCTCTGTCCCTATGTTTGGAAGCGGGCCCAGGTTAGTAGTTTCAGATAACACCCCGGATAAACTTGACCTGTCTGTATTACCTCTAGGGGCTGATGATTTAACATTTTTACTATTGTCAGGGCCTTTGAAATCTGCCTCATCCCTTTTACAAAGTGCCCAAAAGCAAAAAGCTAAAATTTTTGTCTTTGAGGGGGAGAAGGAGCTTTCGGTCTTCCCATTTTTAGACTGTCTTCTTGATCGTAAGAAAGAGGCTTTCTCCCAGCTTGAGAAGCTGACTAGTGAATATGAGTGGGTCTATATTTTAACAATGGTCTATTACGGCCTAAGGCGTAATATTTTACCTTTACCTGCTTCCTCCTATGCCCGCGGAAAAATAGAGGTGCAAAAGCGAAAATTTAAGTTGGAGGATTTTGAAAACCTGTACAAATTTACTTTAGATACTGAGTTTTCTATAAAGATGGGTAAAATACCCCCTGATATTGGGTTGGCCCGTTTAGTCCAGAAGTTTAACGGGGGAGAATATTCGGGATATAACGGTTGATAATATCAACGTCTTTTTGGTCCACGACGTTATCCCCATTTAGGTCGGCCTGTTTGTTTTTTGGGTTTTTTCCCCGGTTTTTGATAACAATAGACAAATCAAGGGAGTTGACTACCCCGTCGGTATTTAAGTCATAACGGGCATTAGTAGCTGAAGGTGAGGCGGGTGGAGAGCTCAGGTCCAGATCCTGGCCAAGGGTAATTTGAGGCAGTGTAGTGGCAGCAAATGGGAGTTTGATTATCACACTGGAGAGCTTGGTCTGGTTAAATATGGTTAGTTTGCCGCTGAGGCCGGATTCCGGGAAGGTGAGATTTTCTGCCATGTCCCGGTTACGAATTTCTGTAAGAGGCAGGATAAAATTTCCGGCGACTTTTGTAATCGCTGCAAGGCTTTGCGCTTCCGGCAGTTCCAGGGTGATAATAGCTTCTGTAACAGGCTGCGAGTCGGAGTCCATGATTGTGCCGATAAGTGGGGGAAGGTTGGAAGGGGCTGTTTTGTCGGCAGGGGTCCTAAAGGAGAACGGTTCACCAGGGGGGTAAGTTAAGCCACCGGAACCTATTTTATAGTAATAAATGGTGTTGGGGGTAAGGCTGTTTAAAGTAACAAAATGCAGCTGGTGTGGCTCCGGTGCTTGGATGTCCCGTTCGTCACGGAATGTAAGCCCTAGAGCTGCTGATGGGCCTGCCTGGATAAAGCCGGTTGTAGGTTGGTCGGTTTGCCAATAGATCGAGGCCCCGGTTTCCGAGAGGTTAGCAAGAGCGATGCTTTTAGGGGTATCGGACGAGCTGGCCCGTGTTTTAAATATCTGGTTTGTGGTTACCAGGAGTACCCCACCTACTAATCCGGCGACCAAAACTCCCAAGCCTAAGATGGTTGGGATTCTCTTTTCAAAGTTCATTTAATACCTCCTGGTCAAAATTAGGGTCTATAGGTTCCATTAACTGTTTTGTTTCAGGCGGGATTTGCACATCTCTTTGCGCATGGGTGATATTTGAGGCAACCCAAATAATCGCAACAATGAAGGTAAAAATAACAACATATAAAAGCTGCTTGCTGGTCATTTAAGGAAGTACGCCTTTCCGGAGACAGATAATACAGTTGCCCCCTCCTGGCTGCTTAAGACAACACTGCTGATGTTCAAAAGTCTTGGCGACCTTTGCAGATTATACAAAGTTGGCAGTAGTTGTCCATAGGCCCCCTGGATATTATAAGAAAAACTCACCTCCCCAAGGCTTAAGGGGGCTTTTTGCGATGCGGCCTTGCTGTCCAGTAGCACAACCGGTTGGATCTGCAGGGCCGATACTGAAGCTTCCCTCCCGGAAGAGTTGCGTAAACTGCTAATAAGAGATGTTATGTCGGCATTTTCCGGTAGGGAGGAATTTACTTTTTGCCTTTTCTCCAACCCTAAGTTTTGCAGGTTATTTCGCCCTGCCGTCAGGTTATTTTCCTTCTTTTCCAAAGCCTCTAATACTTGCCTGTGGTTTTCGATATTTTTCTGTAAGTTTAAGATTGTAGAGATAGTCGGCCGGATGGCAAAGAGTATAAATACAGTCATAGTAAGAAGGCTGAAAATATAAGGGGCCGAGGATTTGACGAACTTATTTTCGATGACCGGTTTAATGTAGGTATAGTATCGGGAATACTTTGCTGTTGCCATTTAGCCTGATTTTTCTCCTTTTTTTGTTAAACTGCCTGTTAGAGTAAAGATAGTCTGTCCTTCAAAAGAGATATTAGTCAGTGTCACCTCGGCAAAAGAGGGGTCTTTTTGCAGTGAACTGATAAAAACAGACAGCTCGATATTAGAGGGAGTTGCCCCTGAAATTGTGAAAAGGGTTTTAGGGAATGATTGGGCACGGTCCAGGGAGATATTCGTAATCTTGATATTTTTTGGGGTGAGTGTAGCTATTTTTGAAATAGTCTGGACAAAATCAGGGGATTCGTTTCTTGTCTGCTTAATAGTAGAAAGTTGGAATTGGGTTTGTCTGATTAATGCTTCATCTGCCTTTAAGGCTTCGATATAGGGAACTTTATCCTTGATATTATCTTGTAAATCTGCAAGTTCGGCGTCAAGTTTATAGCGGGCAACAAATGCCCCGATAGTGACAAGCTCCACCAATACTACAATGAACCGCCCGGAAGAAAGGAGCCACCTAAGTAGCCGCTCATAAAGCTTGACTTGTTCCTCTTTGTGGATCAGTAGATTAATTTGGAAGGGCTTAAAAGTTGAACTTTTTTTGGCAGGCCCCATAAACATAAGTTTACGTCAGTTAAGTTGTGGAGACAAGGCTTGCTACTTTTGCAGTTTAGATAATCTGGATTTTAAGCGATCAGCTTTCTTGGGGTGGATAAGCTTAACCTTAGCGGCCTTATCTAAAGCGGAGAAGACGGCACTCATATTTTTAGCCCCGGGGCTTTTACGGGCGGTTTTAAGTAATTTTTTCAAGGCACTCTCCCGCTTTTTGTTGCGGGCCGTGCGTACCTTGTCTTTCCTGGCTTTTTTAATAGCTGATTTTATTATTGGCATGGTTTAGTTATGAGTTCATGGTTTATAGTTCATGGAAAAGAAAATATTCCTACCAACTATGAACTGTGAACAATGAACAATACTAACATACACTATAGCTTCCCTGCAAGTGATTCTGCTACAATTTGAACGGTGGTGAAAAATTTTCTTGCACTCTTATCCCTAAGACAAAACTCTATTTTATCCGGCGCAGCGGTCTTGATGGTCACTGTTGCCGCCTCCAAAGTTTTAGGGCTTGTGCGGGACAGGCTACTGGCACACACTTTTACCCCTGACCAAACAGCGGTTTTTTTCGCCGCCTTTAGGCTGCCGGATTTAATGTTTCAGCTTTTAATTTTTGGGGCGGTCTCAGTAGCCTTTATCCCGGTATTTACTGATATCTTGCAGAAAAGTGAAGGTGAGGCCTTTGGTTTTGCGGCGGATATTTTAAATGTGGTGTTGATCGGTTTTACGGCAGTCAGTATTGCCGTATTTTTCCTTGTCCAACCACTGACTAATTTAATTGTTCCCGGCTTTACAATGGACCAGAAAGTGGCTACTGCGGGTCTTACCCAGATTATCCTGTTTGGCCAGATACTTTTAGTGATAGGGTCTTTTTTTACGGGGGTTTCTCAATCTTTCCAGAGGTTTATCATCCCGGCCCTGGCTTCTGTTTTTTATAACGCGGGTATTATTTTGGGGATTTTATTTCTGGCACCGGTTTGGGGTCTTTCGGGGCCGGCATATGGTGTGGTTTTAGGGGCGGCGATGCATGGACTAGCCCAAATTCCCCTGGTGACTTCTTTGGGTTTTCGGTATAAGTTCAGCTTTAATATTTTTAGCTCTGGAATAAGAGAGGTTTGGGGAATGATGAGTATAAGGACTGTAGGGGTGGCGGTGGAACAGATCAACGAAACGGTTGGAATAATTTTGGCCTCTTTAATCTCTTCGGCATCCGTTACTTTTTTAACCTTTGCCCAGCATCTGCATACCGTTCCGATAGGCCTTTTTGGGGCAACTCTGGCCCAGGCGGCCCTACCGGTTTTGGCCAGGGCAAAAGCCAAAGGGGAAACAGAGGCTTTTAAGGGGACCCTTCTTACTACCATGCACCAAATCCTTTTTCTGGCTTTACCTGCGGTGGCTATCTTAATTGTCCTTCGGATCCCGGCAGTCAGGCTTGTTTTTGGTGCCTCCCAGTTTAACTGGGAAGCAACGGTTTTAACCGGCAGGACGCTGGCATTCCTTTCCATTGGCTTGGCTGCACAGTCCGTAGTTCTTCTTTTAGCCCGCAGTTTTTACGCTTTGAAAGATACGAAGACGCCGGTTCTAATTTCTATATCGACGGTTCTATTAAATATTATCCTGAGTGTTTTCTTTGTCCGGATTTTACATCTTGAAGTTTGGAGTTTAGGGTTATCATATTCAATAGCTACTATCACATCAGTTCCTTTATTTATTGGAGCGCTTAATGGTAAATTAGGGGGGTTTAATCTAAAAAATCTATGCCTGCCAGCTATTAAAATGGTTGTGGCAGCAGGGATTTCGGCGGTAGCCCTCTATATACCAATTAAACTTCTTGACCAGTTGGTCTTTGACACAACCAAGACCGTTAATTTGTTACTTCTGACGGGGATTGCCTCTTTCTTTGGTTTGTCGGTTTACTTATTTTTAGTCTGGATGATGAAAGTTCGCGAATTGGAAACTTTTGGAAACTTTATCAAGAAAATTTACAGGGCAAAGTTCAAAGTAGAATCTAAAGAGATTATCCAGGAAGCTGGTAAGGTCTAGTAATCTTTGCTATCCACAGTCATCTTAGCTACAATACCTTCACCATGAACACCAGAAATTTTTGTATCATAGCCCACATTGACCACGGGAAGTCGACTTTGGCTGACCGCTTTTTAGAAATTTGTCATACAGTTTCCCCTGATAAAATGAAACCGCAACTGTTGGATTCACTTGCCCTGGAACGCGAGCGCGGTATTACCATCAAACTCGCTCCTGTTCGTCTGCAGTATACTCTGAACTCTGAACCCTTCACTCTGAACTTAATTGACACACCGGGGCATGTGGATTTTTCTTACGAAGTCTCACGGGCCTTGGCGGCTGTAGAAGGAGCAGTCCTTTTGGTGGATGCGGCTCAGGGTATTCAAGCCCAAACTTTGGCGCACGGCTTAGCGGCAATGGAACAGAATCTGGTCTTAATCCCGGTGGTTAACAAAATTGATTTGCCCAATGCCGATGTGGCAGGTTCTAAAAAGCAGCTGGTGGACACCTTTGGTTTTAGGGAGGATGAGATCATTTTAGCTTCCGGCAAATCTGGTCAAGGGGTGGGAGAAATATTAAGAGCAGTTATTGAGCGTGTCCCGCCCCCAAAATCCACAGGTGCCTTCGTAAACCACCCCGGGGGTGGAAAGCTAAGGGCACTGATATTTGATTCATTTTTTGATCCTTATAAGGGTGTAGTTGCAGAGGTTAGGGTGGTGGAGGGGGAAGTCCCCTCTGTAAGTACAAAGATTAAGTTTTTAGGGACAGGGGCAGAAGGGGAGGTTTTGGAAAAAGGTTATTTTTCCCCCCAACTGGTTCAATCGGAGAGCCTGGTAACAGGGGAGATTGGTTATATTGCCACCGGAATCAAAGAACCGGATTTAGTCCGTGTTGGCGACACCATAACTTCCACCTCTGATGTGGAACAAGAATCACACATCGGAGGTGTGATAAAACCACTGCCGGGGTATAAGGAGGTAAAGCCAATGGTTTACGTCGGGCTTTACCCGATTGAGGCCCAGGAATATTTTGAATTAAAGGAGGCTTTGTCTAAGTTTAAGCTTAATGATCCGGCTTTTTCTTATGAGGCGGAGCAGTCGGCGGCCTTGGGCTCTGGTTTCCGCTGCGGGTTTTTGGGGCTTTTGCATGCCGAGGTAGTGCAGGAGAGGCTCTTGGGGGAGTTTAATGTCAACCTCCTGGCCACTACCCCCTCGGTAGAATATTTGGTAGGGGACCAGGTTATTACAAACCCTGCTGAGCTGGATCCTTCGTCGTTTCACTCCTCAGGACTTCGGGAGCCATGGGTCTCCCTTCGGATTTTTGTGCCGCAAAATTATATTGGGGCAGTAATGGATTTAGTGCAGGAAAGACGGGGGAAGTTTACCGACATGCAACACTTTGGTTTTCAGGTGGAGTTATCTTATGAAATGCCGCTTTCTGAGATGATCACAGATTTTTACGATAAATTAAAGTCCGCCTCTTCCGGTTTTGCTTCGCTGGATTGGGAGCTTTTGGAATTTCGGGAAGTGGATGCGGTAAGGGTGGATATTATGGTAGGAGGAGAAAAGGTAGATGCTTTATCTACCATAGTTTTCAGGCCCAAAGCTGAGGGTGTGGGCAGGAGGTTGGCAGAGAAACTAAAAGAGGTGCTTCCCCGGCAAAACTTTGAGATTGCTATCCAGGCTGTAATTGGAGGAAAAATTGTAGCCCGGGAGACGGTTTCAGCTTTTAGGAAAGATGTGACTGCCAAACTTTATGGTGGGGACAGGACCAGAAAAGATAAACTGCTGGATAAGCAGAAAAAAGGTAAAAAGAAGATGAAAATGATAGGAAGAGTTGAAATTCCTCAAGAGGCCTTCTTAAGTATCCTTAAGAGTTAATTGTTTCGCTTTGTTTGAAAAGGTGTTGGTCGATCAACTCAATATCTTTTAAGTCTTTTTCTCTCCCCTTTTTTGCTTTGAACTTTCTAAGTAGGAGGAGATTTAAGAAACGGTGGCCTCCAATAATGTCAGCTGTTTTGATCATCTCCTCTAAAGAGGCAATTTCCGGATCCCTAAAAAGTGACCCTTCACCAAGTATTTCGATCTTTTGCTCATTAAACGAGATTTTTTTCAAAGGAGGTTCCTCTGTGACCGGGTATTTTTGAGAAAGCTCATTCCAAAGTTTGTCTGAAACCAATATATCCAGATCTTGAGCATCCCTTATTTCTCTTGCGGCCAAAGGTCCGGATCCGACGATAATATACTCATCTTTAGGTAAATCTAATAATGTAAGCTCTTTTAAGAGTTCCTTAAAAATCATAAGAGCATTTTAGCAGATAAAGCTTAATGTATTTGCTTTTAGCTTTCCAATCCCGGTTTGGCAGACTAACTAAAAAATAAAAGTAATTATTTTAGCCATGCAACATCGGGTGTTGCAAGGCTTTTGCTTATTGCAATTTATCAGCTGTTATTTTAGATTAAGGCCAAATGAATGTTATTGAAGGGGAATTTAGACTTCGGACGTTGCCGGTTTTGGTAGGTGGGGGAGTAATGGCGGGAGCGGGGATGGACGGAAGGCCGAACCTGTTGCTCGTCATGGGCGAGAAAGGGTATCGTGTCTACCTAGGCTATTTGGAAGAAAAAAGGCTTAATCTGTTCATTGTCCAAAAAATTCAAAGACGGGGTAATAAAAAAGGGATGCATAGCGATTGGTATTTCCAAACTTCCCAAGGGAATAATGCTAAATTGGTATTGGAACATGGTGTAGGGGTGTTTTTACCTATCCTCCATGCTGTTGTAGAGCGGGGTAACCTGGTCCTGGCCAAACATTTAGAAGAGTTGATTGCCCAGGTTTTAGAATAGCCGGTTGAAACAAGTAACCTTAATAAACCCTCTTGACCCTTCGGTAGACTCAGGGTCAACCCTGAAGAATTTGAAGGGTTGACAGCTCTTAGCACTCGTGGTATCTTAGTGCTAATGGTTCGACAAACTCACCACAAGCCCAATGTTGCAGGAGTGGTTACTTGTCCTGAGCCCCTCGATGAACTCGGGGTAAACGAGAAAGGAGTCGAAGGATGACAGATCTTTCTGAAAGACAAAAACAGCTTTTAACAGCGATTGTTGAGTTATATGTTAAAACCGGTGAGCCGATTTCTTCAGACGCTATTGAAAAATACCACACTTTAGGTGTTTCTCCTGCCACTATCCGTAATGAAATGGTCAGGCTTACAGA
>LCEJ01000020.1:13268-18566 GCA_000997105.1 Candidatus Daviesbacteria bacterium GW2011_GWA2_42_7 | reverse complement strand
TGTGCCTGCTGCAGAACTTTTTCCATCCACTCTTTTACTTTCGGGAACTGGGCAAAATATTCCTCAATATAGGCCTGAGCAACCTTATATTCCACCTCTAGCTGCTTGGACAGGGCATGTGCCCCCTGGCCGTAAAGGGTGGCAAAATTAACCGTTTTACCGACCATCCTTTGCTGCTTGGTAACTTCCTCCAAAGGTACCTTAAAAATCTTGGCCGCCGCAACAGTATGGACGTCCACTCCCTGTTGGAAAGCGGCTTTAAGCCCCGGGTCATTAGCAATGTGAGCCAAAATCCGAAGCTCAATTTGTGAGTAATCTGCTGCCAAAAGGATCTTTCCTTTTGGCACTATGAAGGCTTTGCGAAGTTCCGAGCCCATCTCACCTTTAATTGGGATATTTTGTAAATTAGGGTCTTGGGAAGAAATTCTGCCCGTGGCTGCCCCCTCTACATTGAAGGTAGAATGGATTCTGCCATCATCCGCTACTGCTTTAGGCAGTGCATCAACATAGGTTGAAATCAACTTGAATAGTTGCCTATACTGAAGTATCAAGGGAATCACCGGATGGGCAGTCGAGAGCTCCCGGAGTGTCCCCTCATCTGTTGACCGGCCGGTTTTAGTCTTCTTAATTACCGGCAGGTGTAGCTCATCAAAAAGCACTTCTGAGAGCTGCTTTGGACTATTCAAGTTAAGCTGATGGCCTAAGTTCGAGTATATTGCTTGTTCATTATGGGCTAATTTACCCTTTAAATCCTTGCCTAACTTACCTAAAAACTTAAGATCTACCAGCACCCCCATCTCGGACATCTTCTTTAAAATAGATTCCACTTGATGATCTAAATCAGTCGTGCTTTGACCTGTCATTCCGGCTTGTCCGGAATCTTTCTTTGATTCTGGAGTCATCGCTTCGCTCCTCCCCAGAATGACATTATTATGTCCTGGTATTCTGGGAATCAGACTCCGAAATTCCAGTTCCTCAAAGACCTGCCTGGCTTTTTCCCTCTCAAAATCATGCACCCTACAGGCTAAAAGATCCAGTTTTATGGGTGCATTTGTATCAATAGTAGCTAACCTTTTGCTCATTTCGGCACTTCCTTTTCCCTCCTCTAAAAGCTTCTTGGCCCTCTCAGGTAATTCATCCAAATGCTTGTAGACCTTTTCAACGGAGCCATATTTTTGGATCAAATTGGTGGCCGAGACCTCCCCTATCCCGGGCACCCCCGGGATATTATCCGAAGCATCCCCCGAGAGAGCCTTAAAATCCACTAAATTTTTGGGGGCAAAGCCATAGCGGGCTGCAAATTCCTCTTCCCCATAAAGCCCAACGTCTGAAAGGGTTTTTTTAGGCAAAAGCACTTTAATTCTCTTCTCAATCAGCTGGGTAATATCCCTATCCCCTGTGACAATGATTACTTCCAAGGCTTTTTCTTTCTCTACAGCCTGCCTGGCTAGTGTCCCTACTAAATCATCTGCTTCATACCCTGCCAAGCTAAACTCTGGGATGTTGAAAGCTTCCAGAACCTGGTGGACGTGTTTATATTGGCCGGAGAGCCCTTCTTCCATAGGTTTTCTGGTAGCCTTGTAGCCTGCAAATTCCGTGTGGCGGAAAGTGGGAGCCTTAAGGTCCCAGGCCACGGCAATATAGTCCGGTTTAAGCTCTTCCAGGGAGCGCAGGAGCATGGAGGTAAAACCATAAACGGCATTTACCAGCTCACCCTTACTGGTGGAAAGCGGCGGCGTGGCATGATATGCCCGGTGCAAAAGCGCATTGCCGTCAACAAGTACTAATCTTCTTGTCCTGAGCGAAGTCGAAGGATTCATATAGGGGAATTTTAGCAGAAATTTACCCTTTTAGCTTACTTTTGGGGTTATATGGGCAGGATCACCAGAGAGAGTGTTAAATCCTTGCCGGTGGCAAAGGCAAGTGAAATCCAAATACGACCAATTCTCTGCGAGCCTGAAGATTATAAACCATTCTCACTATTCTTGCTCTTTCTATAAGCAAACCGAGTTTCTGTTCCTCTAAACTTCTTATATTGGCAAGATAGCTTGCAACAACAGCTTCCTCCGGCTCTTGTTCTATGTGAATTATGTTCTCTATTCCCATTAATTTAGTATACTCCTGCTTGTCAAGTTTTTTTCTTGCCAATAAGTTTTTCAAATTCGTCTGTATCCAAAGTCTCTTTTTCCAAAAGCGCTTTAGCTACCTTATCCAGTTTTACTTTATTCTTCTTTAATATCTCTATTGCCTGCTTGTTGGCAGCATCCAAAATATTTTTCACTTCAGTATCTACTTTGGTCATCATCGACTCAGAGATTGATCCCCCCTCTTCCGGCATCCTTGACCACAGCCCAAACATCGCCTGAGATTTAATGTTAATTGGCCCTAAATCTGACATCCCGTATTCCGTCACCATCTCCCGGGCAATATGTGTTGCAACTTCTAAATCCGAGGCTGCCCCGGTTGAGAGGTCCTTAAAAACCATATCTTCAGCAGCCCTGCCCCCCAAAGCGGTAGCGATCTGTTCTAATAACCGCGATTTCCGCTCATTGGAACGGTCTTCGGTAGGCGGAAACATCGTGTGCCCGCCGGACATCCCCCGGGCCACAATAGTAATCCTGTGCACCGGGTCAATCTGGGGTAACATATGCCCGACTATTGCATGCCCTGCCTCATGGTAAGCTGCCAGCTTCCTATCTGCCTCAGTCTGCATCCTTTTCCTTTGGGGGCCGAGTTTTACCTTAGTCGCCGCCTCTTCCAAATCCTTTGGCTCAATCGCTTTTTTACCCTCCCTGGCTGCTAAAATGGCCGATTCATTTAACATATTGGCAAGGTCTGCCCCGGAAAACCCGACTGTCCGCCTGGCAATCCTTTCGATATCCACATCGTCGGTAAACGGTTTGCCCTTCATATGAAGCTCAATTATCGCTTTTCTTTCTTCCAAATCCGGCAGCCCTAAAACTACCGTCCTGTCAAACCTGCCCGGACGGATCAAAGCCGGGTCTAAAAGGTCCGGCCTGTTGGTTGCCCCGATTACCACCACCTGCTCATTGGGGGCAAAACCGTCCATCTCCACCAAAATCTGGTTTAAAGTCTGCTCCCTTTCATCGTGCCCTCCGGACATGCCACCAAAACCTCTGGCCCTACCAATAGACTCAATTTCATCAATAAAAATAATCGCCGGGGCGCCTTTTTTAGCCTGGGCAAACATATCACGGACGCGGGCTGCACCCACACCTACTAACATCTCCATAAATTCCGAGCCGGCAATGGAGAAAAAGGGTACCCCTGCCTCCCCGGCAACTGCCCTGGACAAGAGGGTTTTTCCTGTTCCCGGAGGGCCTACCAAAAGAACTCCTTTGGGGGTCCTGGCACCAATTTCTTTATACTTTTGTGGGCTTTTTAAAAAGTCCACCACCTCCTCAAGCTCTTTTTTAGCCTCCTCTACCCCTGCTACATCGGCAAATTTAATCTGGGGGGCATCTTTACTAAAAACTTTGGCCCGGGACTGGCCGAATGAAAATATTCCCTGGCCTGCTTCCCTGGCTTGCCTGAAGATGAGAAAGAAAAACCCTACCATTAGGGCAATTGGTAAAACCGTGCCTAAAATACCTACCCAGGCCTGGGACAGCGAGGTGTCCTTCACCTCGATGGTTACGGACTTGGGATCAACGTCGGCGTCTTTGAGGGTCTGGTAGACAGATTCGCTGGGCTCTTTATGGGCAACCACCTCTTTGCCACCGTCTTTCAACTTAGCAGTGACTTTATTCTCCTCTACCGTCAGCTTGTCAACTTTATTGTCTTTAACATCGTTGACTACCTGGGATATGGGGACTTCGTTACTTGGGGTACTGCCGCCGGAGAGGTTAACAAAAAAAATCAAGGCTGCCAGCCCTACTAAAACATAAACTGCCAGGCCTTTAATGATATTTATCCAACGGGGTGAAATTTTTTTGCGTTTACCGTTTGCCATACATTCGACTCCTTACAGTCGCTCAGTACAAGTGCACGAGAATTCTAGCACAGACAGGCTCAAAATACTACAAGTTAACATACAGTTGTGTAATAGGCATAAGAGATAAGTAATAGGCGATAAGTTATCTTTGGGACGCAGATAACTTCATAAATGAATTAATTTTTACCATAAAAAAGAGGCACCTTTTTAAAAGATGCCTCCCTGAAATACCAGACACTATCACAGAACGAACGCCCAGATTGTCATTGGCATTGTCAGGTTTCAGATTCCAGTTGACATTGCAGTTGCCATTCGGATTGAAGTTGGCATTGACAACCCGACCATTAACTCGGGACGAGCGTTTAAGTTTGCCCCATGCCATCTGTTACCACCGTAGCTTTCCTTCGACTACACTTAGGATCGCCACTGTATTTTATCCGGGAGCACCCCGACAAAATGTCGGAGACCTCCGCCAGCATCAGGCAAGGAGTGTCTTGAATTTCTTATGCACGCTCTTTGTATCCTTGAACACAAAAGGCTCCGGCACTTTCTTGAAAAATCAAGGATTTCGGCGACCAGCATCCGTAAACACTGATTCATTAGCCTAATCTCAAAAATATATTATGCAAAAGGAAACCAAATTTCAAGAGGACAAAAATTCCAAGGGTTCAAAGATCAAAGTTTTACGCTCCCACAGAACGAACGCCCAGACGGGCATGGGCATAGCCAGGTAACAGAAACCAGCGGACATAGCAGTAGCCAAGCGGAGAGAAGAGGGCATGGACAACCCGACCAAAAACGCGGGACGATAAAATTCTGACCGTAGTTCTATCTTCGTCCAAATACTGAAATGTAGGAGATAATAATTTGCTGACATGACCAGCCTCTGCATAAACATTTAAGGTTTGAGGTATTCTGACGGCTTTTCTAACAGCCTCTCTGGCTTGATCTTCATTCATGCGGGTGCAGGGAGCATCAATACTGCTCTCAACCATTAAGTGACCAAACAATGTTAATGGGTTACCACTTTGATCTACATTTTGAACTCCATTGATATCTTGTTCAGACCATCCCATTTGCGGATAAGCTTTGGCTAAAAGTTTTAACCCTTCAGCAGTTGAGGCTATTTCCGGCAAAAATAGCGCAAAATTAGGATAGAAAGCTTTTCCAAATCTCCTCTTTCTCATAAATAATCCCATTTTATCCTTAGTCCAGGGAACATCTGAAACTGCCACATCTGATTTAGGCAGACCCATGGCAAAACGGTTTAAATCCCAGTGGGCTTCCTGAAAATTCCAAAAACGTTCCGGGCTGGTTCGATCCTCCCTGTACGCTGCTAAGGC
>LCEJ01000020.1:0-13242 GCA_000997105.1 Candidatus Daviesbacteria bacterium GW2011_GWA2_42_7 | reverse complement strand
CCTTTTAACTTCCACTAGAGTCTTTTGAGCCTCGGCGCGGGCTTTTTTTGTCCCCTCTTTTAAGATCCGTTCGACAAGCTCAGGATGTTTTTCATACTCAGCCCGTCTTTTTCTGATCGGATCCAGGAAATTATTTAAAACTTTAGCTAGATACTTTTTAACCTCAATATCCCCCACTTGACCTTTTATATAGCGAGATTTGAGATTTGAGATTTGAGATTTGAGATTTTCGGGAGAAAAAGCATCCAGGTAAACAAAAACCGGGTTCCCTTCCACATGTCCGGGGTCGGTAGCCCGGATTCTGGTAGGATCCGTATACATACCCATCACCTTTTTCTCCACATCTTCCGGGGTATCAGTCAAAAAGATGGCATTTCCTAGGGACTTACCCATTTTGGCCTGACCATCTGTGCCCGGCAAAGTCGGCACCTCCCCTATCAAAGGTTCGGGAATGGGAAATACTTCACCATAGAGATGATTAAACTTAATGGCTATGTCCCGGGTAAACTCTACATGAGATTTTTGGTCTTTACCTACCGGCACCAGATGTGCTCGGGGAGTTAAGATATCAGCTGCCATAAGAATTGGATAGTAAAACAGCCCTACTGTATCTTGAGCTCCTGAATCAAGTTTTTCTTTCAAAGCTGGCTGTTTAGCAATTACTGAACGGGAAGTTAAAACACTCAAAAAGTAAGCAAGCTCCACAATCTCTGGTACCTTTGATTGTAAGAAAAAAGTTACTTTTTTAGGATCCAGCCCCACAGACAAATAACCCAGCATTAAACCTCTGATATTCTTTTCTAAATCCGCTGTTTTATCAAAGTGGGTAGTTAAAGCGTGCAGGTCCGCAATAAAAATATAGCTCTCATATTCATCCTGTAGCTTGACCCTATTTTTTAAAGATCCAATATAGTTTCCTAAATGAAAGGCATCAGCAGTTGGCCTGTCCCCTGTTAAGATTCTTTTCATAGTGATATCTCCTCTATTCTAAAGTCATCCAGCACCTTAAGTAAATCAGGCAGATTTATCTCCAAGCCCTTTAGATGATCCCCGGAGCCCATATTGACCCTGGCAAGGTTAGCCACCTTTTTATCTATAATCATAGGGATTCCTAAAAGAATTGGGCAAACAGCACCCACTTCCACTCCAGCAATCTGTAACACTTCCTCTTTGGTAGCCAACCTATCCATAACCTCTCTTTTTAACCTATCTTTACCTTGCAGTATACGCCCCACAAAATCCCCTGTTTTGGTTTTAACAATCAGGGTTTTAATTATTTCCTCCTCCTTCACCTGACCACCTGATAACCTGACCACATCTTCCACAGACACAGCAGTATCAGGTAAGTCAATTACCTTATACTCCACCCCCTTTTGTTTTAAATAATTTTCAATCTCATCAAATTTAGCCATTGTATTCTTAGTCAATATCTGCTCGAATTATCTTCTCACAGAACCTTGCCGCTTCTACCATTTGGGGTATAACTACATATTCGCGCGTGGTGTGCAACTCCCATACTCCCGTACCTACCACAATCACCTCGATCCCTTTTTGGTGGAAGATATTCGCATCCGAACCTCCCCCCGAATCAACCAGGACAGGCTTTAATGACATAGAGGATAATATTTCTGACGCCAGCTGAATAGTTTTGTGGTCCGGCTTTAACTTGAATCCCTGGAACTCCTCTGTCAAATCCAAGTCAATTATCGCTTCCGGATAAAGAGACTTCACTTCACCCACTATTTGCTGTACTTCTCCAACCATCTTTAGAAGCTTTGACTGATCTCTGCTTCTTAGCTCCCCTTTCATAGTTGCCTTCTCCGGTACTGCATTCCGCGCAGAACCTCCTTCTATTAGGCCGATATTAGCAGTCGTTTCTTCGTCAATTCTGCCAAGTTTCAAAGAAGAGATGATCTTGGTAGCAATTTCAATAGCAGAAATTCCCTTCTCTGGTTCTACTCCTGCGTGTGCCGAACGGCCGGTGACGGTAAAATCCATCCGGCGATATCCCGGGGATGAAACAAAAATATTGTGCACTTCTGCATCACCGTCAAAAACAATCCCGTGCTTCGCTTTAATGCTGCTATAGTCAAGATTTATGGCTCCGCCCAATGAGCTTTCTTCTTCCCGGGAAAATACCACTTCCAAGGGCACCAAGACACCCCTATCTTCTTTAACTGAAGTTATGGCCTCTAGAATAATTGAGATACCTGCTTTGGGGTCAGCTCCCAAAATTGTTGTTCCGTCCGAAACAATTCTGTCTCCTTTAATTTGCGGTAGAATATTTCTACCCGGCTCCACAGTATCTAAGTGGCAGTTCAGTAAAATTGGGTCACCATTGCCAGGAAACTTACATATAATGTTTGAATAGCTGTCAAATTTTACCTTCCCACCCAACTTCTTCAGCCTTTTTGCCACCTCCTGAGAGATAAGCTTCTCTTCCCCGGAAGGGCTGTCTATCTTAACAAGATCTATTAGTGTTTGAATAATCCGTTTTTGTTTAATCATTTATTCCTTCAACTAATTTTTCTGCCACTAGCTTTCTTATCTCTCTATCTACCATAGCCTTTGGTCCAGAGTCAGAGCCAACCCGATCAAAAATCATTCGCCGTAAAGTATCTCTCCCGAATAGGACAAAAGCCAATACTGCGGGCATACCCTTAGTCCCTCCCAACAAAAATGGCTCGCTTCCTTGTTCCAAATCTGCTCCAATCCTTAAGCCTCCCAGATAGTCTCTAAACCCAGCAAATTTGCTATCTTCTAATCCTAAAGCGGCTAGAGCTTTCTCCCTGTTATTGTATTCTGAGCCCATATGTAAAGTCACTCCCCCGCTTATTAAAGCTAACATCTCTGCTTTTGCAAGCGGCATAAAATTGTTTTGGCTGACAAAACGGAGCATCTCTGTATCAGGTATGCTCTGTTTAACTTCACCCGTTTTAGTCACTAAAACCAAAAAATCCCCTGTATCTTTATCCACAGTTAAGGTTACATTTTGCCCATCTATGCAACCAAAGAATAACCCCTCCCCGGTTGAGCCCACCAAGCCTTTTATCACTGAAATTCCTCTTGCCTCTGTTAATAACCTCAGAGTTTCAGTCACAAGATCAAAAAAGGCTATATTATCCAAAGATAGTTTACCATCGATACCGGTAACCTCATGTAGCTTGCGGGGGTAGACATCTCTTCCGTCAAGGATATAGCCCCAAAATCTCTGCTCTACCTCAAAAAGCAGGTTGTTAACCCGAAGCCCAGGCCGCCGGTTAATCGCAAACCTAGACTCACCCACCATTTCAGTAACTGTAAATAGCCGCCTGGTAATCAACCTTCGTATACTCTCCTGGCGGGCCTCTAACCGCTGCCGCCTTGTTAGGCCCGGCGATTTTTCCTTCAGGGCATTGTCAAGTTCAAGAGTAAGCCGTTCCTCTAAAACCCTAGCCAACTCCGGGATCTTCTCTTCAGCGAGCGACACAAGCTCCTGATGCCTGTCTAAATCTAAAGCTACCGAGCCAAATTTATGGCCGGCAATACCAAAAATATCAGCCTTAAGCTTATCAAAAGGCACAATCCCTCCAAAATTTAACGGCCGGGTGACACTCTCCCCCAAGGGCACTGTTTCATACCAGTTCTCAGCCACCTTTTCTCTATCAATGATGACTCCCCTAACTTTTAATCTGTCAATTAACTTTACTAGATTTAACTGGGCTATTATTGTATACAAATTAAATTCTTCGGGGTGAGAATATGAGCATAAAATTGCAGGACCTTGCCTTGCCCACAAAGAAATAATTGGTATTAAATCACTGGGGAGTGTTAAACCGTTATTAAATCGAGCTGTATCATCCTCAAGTTTAAATGCACCTTGAGCTAGCCCGGCCATAAGCTCTTGTCTTGTTTCTAAGGGTGGCTCAAGAGCGTCAACCCACTTTTCTATTAATTTTGGATTTTCTATTTCCACTAATTCTGCCGTTTCAATCATCTTTTTCTCCTTTTTCCCACAAAAAAACCGCCCTGCTGGCGGTTTCCGGTGCTTTCCTTTTTTACTTTTGTTTTTAAATTCTTTGTTTTATTTAATGGATTTTGGCACGAAAACTTCCAGCAGATTTACTGCCTAAAGTAACAATGCCAACGATATTGACCTTGTAAGATCAATGTATCCATCTTGGGATTATCTTAACAAAACTATAGGGAACTGTCAAACTTTATCACTACCCGGATATTCACTAAAAATGCTGACAAATTTTAGGTGTCCATGAGGGCCATAATATGTACCAAACTTAAGGAGTTGGTCTAGGCCTACTACCCACGTCCTATTCCTGTCCAATTCCTGTAAAATGACCCTTTTGCCAGCTATTCTGTTTACCCAAGCCTCAACTTTCGACACGTCGGGAGGTGGCAACTCTGCGGTCAAAACCTTCAGCTCAATCTGCCGGTTATGCCCATTTAAAGCCTGGACTCGGATTGGTGTAGTACTAATAGATTGGAAGGGTTCAGCTTCAGCCAACATAATTTTGCCCAAAAAAGATGCCCCAAAGGGACAAAGAGATATTAGCACAGCCTTAAAAGCTGTCAAGGGAGGAAATTTGCTATGAGTCTGAGCCAGATTGGCCGAACTTTCTTATCAACCAAACAATATGGGATAGTTTGTTAACCACAAGTTCCCAGGTCAATGACTAAAGTATTCTCTCAACATTGTCCTTAAGGTAGTTTTACCTTTGGTTGTTTTAAAATACTCTTCTCGTCTTAAGGCATCCTTTTTGCTCAGATACGCTTCGTAGAAGATTAATTGAAAAGGCTTATACCCTCTAGTCGATAAATTCTCTCCATCGTTATGGCTCTTGAATCTCTGCCTTAAGTCCCCTGTTGAGCCTACATATATCCAGTCTACTTTTAAGCTTCTGAGGACATAAACATAATAAAAACTCACAAAGTTATTTTATCTAAAAAATAAGGGGCGCACCAGACGGTGCACCCCTCACTTACCTTCGGTTATGGCGAGACGTACCAACAGGTACGTCTCTGCGTAGCCATGCACCGAATGGTGCGTGGTAGCAGGGGTGAGATTCGAACTCACGATCGCAAGGATATGAATCTTGTGCTCTAACCAGCTGAGCTACCCTGCCATAGGAACGAAAGAATTATACTCCACCCCGGATTAAAAATACAGTTGCCGGGGATGGTACAATAGGGCTATGTCAAGATACATCCTTATTATTGTTGCTTTAACTGTCTTAGCCATCGGGTGGTATTTTTTAGGCTCAAGGCCAAGCCAACCTAACCCCGCACCTACTCCCACCCAATCAACGGAAGTATGGGAAATATTAGTGGCTATTACCAATAAAGGTTTTAACCCAAAAGAGATAACTATTAAATCCGGAGAGGTTGTAACCTGGGTGAATGAAGACAACATTAACCATACGGTCAACTCCTCCGGCCACCCCACCCACCTTGCCTACCCACCCTTAAATACCGTGGATTTACTAAAACCCGGAGAAAAAAAATCACTTATTTTCCCGGATCCGGGGACTTATGATTACCACGACCACCTAAACCCCACCATGTTCGGTTCTATCACTGTCCAGTAAGTTCTAATCTTCCTAAAAGCACTGCTTTCACGACCTTTTTCATTCCCAAAGCTTCCCATCCTGCGCCTAACTCTTTCGTTATTAGGTCAGCCTGATCTTTTAAATCGGCACCGCTTTTACTCCGAGCCATCAATAACTGGGTTAAAAATATTTGAGTAGAGATATCATCAGCATCCTCGAAATGCAGCACACATCGGGTGGTTTGTGAATATGATTTATTTAACGCTTCATGCAAGGCAAGAATTTTTTCTGAAAAGGTAGGGAATTTATCTGCTTTGGCTTTCCAGGCTTTATCTCTTTGCTCAACTTCGCCCTTTCTGCACACAACTTCCCAATACTCATCCTGAAAGAGATTTGATACAGCTTTTACAGCCCAGGGTAAAGCAACCCTATGCCTTACAAAATTTGCTAGATTGCTGGCAATACTGCCTTCTTTATCGCTTAGTTGGAAAGTAAACGCTCCTGCCTTTTCTGCAATACCCACTACCCCGAAGCTAACACACCTAAAGGTTAAAAGCAATTAAGCTACCTAGTCTTATATGCTAGAATCTAACCATGGCTGAAGATAAACTCTTCTATGTAGGTCAAAAGGCATTTATAGATAAGAACGGCGAGGTTTTAATACTTTTTGATCCAAAATTGGGACTGGATTTTCCAGGAGGAAAAATTCAAGAGGGTGAAGATGATTTTGATGAGGCGCTAAAAAGAGAGGTTAGGGAAGAAACAGGCTTGGAAATTGAGGTTGGAGAACCTTTTACCAGGTGGTATTTTGAATTTGGACAAGATCATAGAAATGCTGGGAAAAAGGTATTTCTAATAGGGTTTAAGTGTAAATATAAATCAGGTGAGGTAAAAATTAGTGATGAGCACAGTGAATATAAATGGGTTACAAAGCTTAACTATAAAGAGCTAGATGATAGAAGTAATTATTTTAAAGCCTTAGATAAATACTTTAATCTTCCCTAACAACCGAGCTAACCATGTTGCGGGGACAGGATTCTAGATAGCTGTGGCCAATCCTTCCATCCAACCTCTAATTTTAATCAACAGTTCTGAGCTTTTTCTTACCCTGATCCTTAGGACTCCATAGTAAACTTCCTTGTTCGCATAATCCCTATTCCATATGGCCTTTTGCAGATATGGTTGAGTAAATTGTGACCTCGGGATACCCGTGAAACTTGACCAGTAATTTTGTATTTCTTCTCCCCTATTTTTGTGTTTAATATTAAATTCAGCTCGGAGAGTAAAGTTTTCTTTCTCCACTCCTAATGATTTTTTAAACCACTCCAATATGAATTTAACCATTCGTGGATCCGAGTTACAGAAACCAACTTGCTGCTCTTTATGACTTTTAAACCCCTCAGCCCAATAAAGCGCTAACCCCACATTAAATAATTCATTTTTTTGTAGTTTAAGTATCTCGTTTTTCGCTTGATTAAAAGTTTTCTCACTCCGCTCTAATTTTTCTAGATGTCGTTTCTGAGCAAAACTTCTTAATAATTCTCGGTTTTGGCCCTTTAAAGCAAGAATAATTTTCTGATTTTCAGAAAGTTTAATGCCACGGCACCAAATACTGGCGGTACTAGTACTAATTTTTAACTCCTTAGCAATTGTTCGTATACTTTTTCCAGCTTGACGTAATTGATGAGCCTGTTCGTATTTTTTAATATCTCTTCTCATATCGATAGGATATACTTCTATCTTACGATGGTTTTATATTAAAAATCAATTCAAAAGTTGTACCTATAAATAATCAGCTCAAAGTTGTATAATAGCTTCGCGGGGTAGAGCAGTGGTAGCTCGTGAGGCTCAAGTTGGGCTCATCCCAAAGTAATTTGAGATGATATCTTGGCTCATAACGGTGAAACCCTAAGTTTATCAAAGGGTAATACCGTGGGAAGGACGCACCGCCTGGTGCATCCCCTGTAACGACTGATATATAAGGTACCGGATAATCCGGAGGAAAACTTATATTACACGCCAAGCGCCATGTACCGTACGGTACATGGATGAAGGTATAGTCTGTCTATCCAGTAATGGCATAGAGCATAATCTCAAGGTCGTGGGTTCGAATCCCATCCCCGCAACCATTCGACGCGCCTTCGCTTGCGCTCAGGCTTGCTCATGGCAAGCACTTCGATTTTAAGTTGAGGTTGTTTATGAGCGCGGCGAATGGTGCTGAGCTTGCCGAAGCACTTCGATAAACTCAGTGCAGGCTCTTGAAGCTGAAGTGCCCTGAGTACTGAGCGTAAGCGAAGTGTCGAACGGGCTATAATATCCCCAATGTGGTGTGTTTATATACTTCTCTGTGAAGATGGGAGTCTTTATACAGGCTACTCAAATAATATAGAGCAACGTTTTTCTGATCATAAAAACGGCAAGGGCGGCCATTATACCCGCTCGCACAAACCAATAAAGCTGATTTATTCTGAACAACTCCCTACCCAATCTGAAGCTCTTAAAAGGGAGAGGCAAATCAAAGGTTGGAGCAGAGAAAAGAAAATCAAAATTTTAAGCCTGCAAGTTTAATCTAACACCAAATTATCTCCAAAATAACCTTAACCAGCCTTGCCAGTAGGGTTCAACTATCTTTTGTACCTCTTTTTGGGCACCTAAAACCTTATCTATCTCACTTTGGGGAATAACCATAATAGTTTCTCCCGGCCTGGCCAGGCTAAGTTTATCCCTTGCCTGTTGTTCTATAAATTGAAGCGACCCAACCTCCACCAGCTTCTTGACCAGGATTACCCCAAGCACAAATATAATTTTTTTAATCATAATTTTCCTACTTTACATCAAGCCTGTAGTATGTTACTATTACCTCCGTTATGGTCACCTTGCAAGACGCAAGACAACAATTTATCGGTCACCTAAAAGGGCGCAGCCGCTCCTCTGCTACTATCTTAGCCTACAGTAAAGATATCGAGCAACTGGTGGATTTTTTATCTAAGGACAAAATTACAGATCCAACCGAGGCTACCACAGAAAGCCTTAACTCCTTTATGGGAAAATTAGCTAAGGAAGGCTATACTGCCAAGTCAATCTCCCGAAAAACCAACTCCACAAAAACATTTTTCAAGTTCTTAAAGTTATCCGGACTAATCAGCGCCGACCCTGCCACCTCTTTGGAACACCCCTCTTTTGAAACAAAACCCCCGAGAATTTTATCCAAAATGGAATACCGGGCACTCCGTGATGCCGCAAGGGGTGATATCCGGATGTCCGCTGTAATTGAGCTTTTGCTGCAAGCCGGTGTACGTATCGGAGAGCTGTCAAAAATCTATGTGGAAGATGTTGTGTTGGAAGGAGACAACCATAATGTCCACATCCGGCCACAGGAAGGCACTGTTGAAAGGACAATCCCTTTAACTAAACCTGTTGTGGAATCTTTGAAGAAATATATAGAGATCAGACCTAAAACCCAAAGCAAATCCCTTTTTGTAACAAAAACAGGCAGGCCTCTTTTGGTGCGGAATATCCGCACCGCCATTGACAGGTATTTCAGGTTGGCAGGCATAAAAGGAGCCAAGGTAAACGACCTTCGGCATACCTGGGTTGCCCACCAGCTTCAGTCAGGGTTATCTTTAGTGGTAGTGTCCAAACTGGCCGGCCATAAAAGGGTTTCCACTACCGAAAAATATCTTCAATACGTCCCCGCCCGCACCTCAGAAGACAAGATAAAATTGGAAGAACTTTAATCTTCAGGCTGCAAAAACCAAAGTCCCTACCTTTGTTGGTTTATCAACTTTAAGGCCAAAAGAATCCCCTGCTTTGACCTCTTCTACTTGTTTATGGTCAACTTGCAGGGAGTCAATGGCCTGGGTAAACTCATCTTCCCCATGCTGGAATTTAACACTTTGCCCCACCTTTAACCCTCCCTTTTCCAAATCAACAATGGCCACCCCAAGATGGTCGTAGTAGTGTACAACTTTACCAATCGGATCCAAATTTATCACCTCCTTTGGTGGGCGGACCTGGACTCGAACCAGGAACCAAATCTGTATAAGAGATTCGCGCTACCATTGCGCCATCCGCCCCTGCAGGTGTATTTTAGCACAAAACAAGATCACTTTCTTAAAGAATTAAGTAAGAAGGTGAGAAGAATAGACACAATTATTGAAGAAACAACCGGGATGTATATTTTAATACCCGGCTTATTAATATTAATATCCCCCGGTATCCGAGGCAGGTTAGGGTAAAGGTTTAAGATTAACCCCAAAATTAGAAACACAAATGCCAGGGTATAGAATGATCTGCTAAGGTCTTGCATATCTAGTTACGAGTTCATAGTTCATGGATACAAAAAGATTCCCCCTATGAACCATGAACCATCAACCAATAACCATTTAAAGTTTTGCCCTTCTTGATATCTCAGTCTCAACCTCTACCATATCACGCCCATAGGTTAGTCTTGAAAGCTCTTTTATTGCCTGGGCAATATCCGGCCGTCTCATAGCATTCCAGGCGTTAAGGTCCACACTGACCTTCATGGAAAATGGCGGCACCGGCTCCCCTTTAACCTGGGTTTTAACGTAAACATGCCAGGCCTCAATGTTTACCAAATCCTGCTCGGAAAAAGTCGGTGCAAACTCATGCTGGAGAAAATTAGCATCAGTTACCCCAACCCGGTAAGACATGATAGTACCGACATTTCCAAAAACCGCATTTTTAATGTCGTCTGCCATCTGGCCGATAAACTGGTTGGCCACTACTAAATTTAACTTGTACTTTCTTGCCTCGGACAAAATTGTAGCAAAGGTGTCGGTAGCAAAGTTTTGAAACTCATCAACATAAAGGTAAAACGGGCGTCTTTGTTCTTCGGGGATATTAGCCCGCCCCATGGCTGCCGCCAAAATCCTCGGCACTAAAATAAGCCCCAAAAAGTTAGAATTCTCCTCCCCCATCCTACCTTTCGAGAGGTTAACTATTAATATTTTCCCCTGGTCCATAATCTGGCGCATATCAAAAGATGATTTTGATTGCCCGATGATATTTCTCATCATTTTATTGGTCACAAACCGCCCGAACTTGGAAACCGTATAGTCCAAAACCTCGGATTTATGGAAATCGGCGGTATGGGCAATTTGGTCGGTCCAATAACGGCGCACCATCGGATCGGTAACATGAGGCAAAAGCTCTTTAACAAACTCCGGATCCTGCATCACCCGCATGACTTCGACGAATGTACTTCCCGGCACGGACATAACAGTTAGCATGGCATTCCTGACACCATGCTCAAATCTGGGCCCGATAATACCGGTTTTGTTTGGGTCGAATAGTTTATACATTAGACCTAAGATATTGGCCGTCACGAAATGCTTCTCATCTTCGGTTGTAGCATCCAACATATTCATGGCAAACGGCCTGGTCGTATCCCCCGGGTCAAAATAAATGACATCCTGGGCACGCTCAGGCGGGATTAAGGAAAGTATCTCCTCCGCCGCATCACCGTGCGGATCTATAAAAGCCAGGCCTTTACCGGCCAGGATATCCTGAAGCATTAAAGTTTTTAAAAGTGTCGTTTTACCGGTACCGGTACGGCCGATGATATACATATGCCTTTCCCTGTCCTGCTCACCAATATAGACCGGACGATCAATCCCCCGGAAAACCGACTTTCCAAGGTACAACCCCTCGGTCGGGATCTTCTCAGAAGCCGGGGCGGAGCGGGAAGGCAGCCAGACAATATGGGGGGTGGTCACCGATTTATTAGGAAGATGGTAAATCGAGGCAATTTCATCAGTGGTTAGAACCGGAAGGGAAGCGAACATCGGCATAAAACGGTAGATAAAATCAACCATAAACCCTTTCTCCGACCTGGTCTTAGCCCCTGAGAAACCGTTGTAAGGGCCCGAAAATTGCTCAAAGGCAGCCTTAATATTGGCAAGATGTGTTTTTGCTGCGTCCTTGGTGGCAGCGGAGGTGACGACCCTGACCGCCACATTAAAACCGGGCTTTGATATTTTACCATCCACAGCCTCAAGCTGTTTGGCATCGGGAGGGGCTTTCGGGGCATCGGGCTTGCCGGGGTCTTTTTCCTTTTTGAGCCACTTTTTACCCGCATCTTTCCATTTATTATCGGCCGGCGATAAAACCATCTGTACTACTGCCCCCTCCTCCGGCTGCATCTTGGAAAGTGCAGAGGTTAAAGATGCCATCGGGTCGGTGGGTAAATCCCGGTAAGTCTTGATTGGAAGGTAGCCGGGAGAACGGAGTTGGTAACGGACATAAGCGGTCTGGCCGGACTCGGAAAAGATATTATACTCGGGGACTTCGGCTATACTGGCATCCGGGTAGGCCCCGTTTATCTGCTTTTCTACCAAATCACGTAAGGATTTATGGACCGAGACAAAAAAACGGATGGATTCATGCAAGGCTACAAGCTCAAAGGAGATATGGGGTTGGGGTTTTAACTTTAAAAGTCCGGGGTTTTTCTTGACCGAATAAAGGGCAGAAAACATCTGTTCAGCAGCATCAATTTTTATTTCGTTATCCCGCGGGATACTCACCTGCAGTAAAACCGACTCCAGGGAATATTTTTCCCGGTCGCGGTTGCGGTACCAAAGTAATAAGTATCGGCCAAAAAAAACCAGCCCTAACCCTAAAGAAGCGAGGGCAATTACCCACGAAAGAAGGGTTATAACTAACCCTAAAGGGTTAGCTGAGGCGGCAGTTGTAGTTGTGTTGACTTCCATTACTATTTCTCCGGCTCAATAACTTTACCGGGATTTTTCTTTCTTAACATATCCTTAAAAATACCTAATATGCCTTTATTTGGCTCAGTTAAAACCGGGGACTTGCCCATTTCAGCATCTACATGTTCTCCCCAATCAATTTGTATCCCTGAACTCTCAGGCGAGGCTTCAGGTATATTAGGTTGCTGTAAGGCAGGAGGGGTTAGTTGTGCAGATGGGACAGGCGTACTGGAAATAGCACTTACCGCCTCAGCCACCTTTTGATTTGTAGCCTCAATATGTGCATTATTGTCTACACCGGGTTGTACTTCTACAGTACTCTTATCAGTCGCCATATGGGAATATTATATACTAATATCTACTATCTACCATCAATTTCCAATAGTGGGTAGTTTAATTTTTTCCAAATATTCCTCAGCATCTAGAGCTGCCTTACACCCCGCTCCGGCCGCAGTCACCGCCTGGCGGTAACAATAATCGGCTACATCCCCTGCCACAAAAATTCCCGGCACCGAAGTTTTAGTTTCATTGTGGATCACGATATAGCCTTTATCATTTAGCTCTACCTGGCCCTGTAAAAACTCCGTGTTCGGTTTATGGCCAATAGAAACGAATATTCCATCCACCTCCATCTGGCTAAACTCCCCACTTTGGGTATTTTTTAGCTTCACTCCTGTCACTTTGTCCTCACCCAACACCTCTTCTATAGTGGAATTTAATAAAAATTTTACATTTTGTTTACTTTTTACCAGTTCGAGTAAAGAGGCTTGGGCGCGTAAGGTATCCCTCCTGTGGACCACAGTTACTTCACTTGCAAACTTACTGATATGCTGTGCCTCACGCATCGCCGTATCTCCCCCGCCAACAACTATTACCTTTTTATCTTTAAAAAATGGGCCATCACAAACTGCGCAGGAAGACACCCCTCTTCCAATAAATTTTTGTTCAGAGGAGAGCCCCAGCCA
>LCEJ01000019.1 GCA_000997105.1 Candidatus Daviesbacteria bacterium GW2011_GWA2_42_7 | reverse complement strand
ACCTCTGCTGTCCCTTCCACCTCTGTCAAATCCACCTCCACCAAATCCACCTCCGCGGTTAAAACCTCCACCATCTCTGGGGCGGTCTTCCTTCGGACGGGCAACGGAAACACCAATGGTCCTTCCGTCCATATTTGTACCATTCAGTTCCTGAATAGCTTTTTGGGCTTCTTCATCACTTTCCATCTCCACAAAACCAAAACCTTTGCTTTGGCCTGTGAATTTATCTGTAATAATGGCAGCGGATAAGACTGAACCAAAACCGGTAAACATCTGTCTGAGTTCATCGGTAGTTGTTGAGTACGGTAAGCCGCCAACGAATAACTTTGTCATTTTATATTTTTCACCGCCCTTCTTGGGAATTCAAGTCTCTTGCAATGTGGGTTACGTATCGAAGATTTGTCTTTACGGTAGCAACACTTAAGAGTACCCACAAAGTATATCAAAGGTTACCCTGGAAAGCAAATATTATTTTAATTTCTCAAGGATTTTGCCAATATCGTTATAAATGGAAACTGTCCTTTTATACTCCTCTTCTGCCCTAAGTTCTGCATGTTTGCTTTGCAGGTTTTGGCTCACTATAATAAGCGGAATTAATAAAAGCTGCATCACGTTACCTATAAACAATAAGAAAGCAAAAGGGTAGGGGTCAAAAGCATTAGTGTCCACGGATTGCCAAAGCATCCATCCGGCCAGGAAAAGGACCAAAGTATAGACTGCATACATTGTCCCGATAAGTTTGGTGAAAGAGAGGGCAACCCTGTCATGGAAACCCAAAGTTTGCCTGTGTTTTATATTAATATTTTCCGGGACATGCCTTTGGAAAGAATTAGTCTCCATATCAAAGTTATATCACAGATGCAGAAGATGTTACAATAAAAAATGTGAATTTGGTGGATATTGCCATTATTATTTCGTTAGCTGTCTTTGCCTTTGCCGGATTTGGCAAACCCTTAGTTTTTGAACTCTTTGAGCTTTTAAGCTTCCTTTTAGCTTTCTTTTTTTCCTTAAAATTTTATAACCTGGCGGCTGGGCAGCTAAAAAGTGTTTTTTCCTTACCCCACTCTTTTGCTAACGTCTTAGGGTTTATAGCTGTTTGGTATCTGATTGAGATAATCTTTTTCCTTTGGGTCAGGTTTTTCTCACGGAAATTACCAAGTGTTGAAAACCTTCCCGGTGAAAAGTTTTTGAGTGTGCTGCCGGCGCTGTTGCGGGGATTTGTTTTTATCTCTGTAGTTTTAGTTTTAATCGGTACTTTCCCGATCCAACCTAAAATTAAGAGTGAGGTTAACAATTCCAAAATAGGCTCTTTTATCTTAGCCCGGACTTACCAGCTTGAGGGGCCTTTGAAAAATGTTTTTGGCGGGGTTGCCCAGGATACATTGACATTTTTAACCGTCCAGCCGAAAGCGACGGAAAGGGTAAATTTAGGCTTTGTAAACGACAGGTTTAATTTTGATGAAAAAATTGAGTTTGCCATGATTGGTTTGGTAAACAAAGAGAGGGTTCAAGAGGGGTTATCACCTTTAAGCTTTGACCCGGCTTTAAGGGAAGTTGCCAGGGGACACAGTGCGGATATGTTCAAACGTGGTTATTTTTCCCATCATAGCCCGGGAGGCAATGACTTAGCTTTTAGGGCCAGGGCTCTTGATGTAAGTTTTTTGGTGATTGGTGAGAATTTGGCTTTTGCCCCAACTCTGGAGCTGGCCCACCGGGGGTTAATGAACAGCCCCGGACATAGGGCAAATATACTTTCGGAGGATTACCACCTAATCGGTATAGGGGTGGCCGCAAGTGAGGACTACGGCTTGATGATAACCCAGGTGTTTAAGAATTAAAACGAGTTAAGAATGCAGAGAAAAAAAATTGTCTCCTTGGCAGCCGGATTGATTATTATCGGTTTGCTTATTACTTTCCAAGGGTTGGGGCAAGTTGCACAGCCTCCTGTTCAAAATACTGTTCCCACCCCTACTATTATCCGGGAATCTACACCCTCTGCTTCCCTGGGTGTTTCAGGTAAGGAGGTTTTAGTTGTAAGGGTTATTGATGGTGACACTATTGAGGTTGAGGGCGGGCAGAAAGTGCGCTATATTGGCATTGATACACCGGAGACTGTTGACCCGCGCCGGCCCGTGGGGTGCTTTGGTAAGGAAGCAAGTGGGGAGAATAGGAGGCTTATTGAAGGTAAAAATGTACTTTTGGTAAAAGACGTCTCAGATACCGACAAATTTGGCAGGTTGTTAAGGTATGTGTATATTACTACAGATAACGGCTCGGCAATATTTGTAAATGACCATCTTGTCCGCCAAGGATATGCCCATGCGTCTACCTATCCGCCGGACGTAAAATTTACAGACCGGTTCCTTCAGGCTGAAAAGGAAGCCAGGGAAGGGAACCGTGGCCTGTGGCAAAAATGTAACTGAAGTGTATATAATAAGCTAGATGATTAAAAAATTTGCCATCCAGGTTGCGGTACTTTTAATTGTCGCTTTTACGGCTTTGTACCTTTCCTTTAATCAAAATTTAATAAAGCCTCTTGTACCGGGTAACCAGGTTCCAACCCAAACTAAAGTTAAGATCAATGAAACTTTGGTCAATATCGAGGTTGCAGATACAGCCCCCGAAAGAAGTAAAGGGTTAAGCGGCCGTACGAGTTTGGCAAATGATTCCGGGATGCTCTTTGTTTTTCCGGAAAGCAAGAAATACCAGTTTTGGATGAAAGGGATGAAATTCCCTCTGGACCTTATTTTTATCCAGAATGGTAAGGTGGTGGATCTGATAAAAGCGGCCTCCCCTCCGCCGGAAGGGCAGGATGACACATCCCTTACCATATACGAACCGACTATCCCGATAGATATGCTTCTTGAGGTAAACAGCGGTTTCTCAGGTGCCAATAATATAAAAGTAGGCGACCAGGTCTACCTGATTAAATGACCAATATCCTGCCCATTAAATTTATTTCCGAGTCTGACCAGCCCGAATATGGTGTAACCGCTTATAACCTTTCAAGGCTTGAAAGGGCAGGTTTTCCGATAGCTCCGGGTTTTGCAGTTTGCCCACCGGAGATAATATTCCAAACCGTATTGGAACATTTCAAAACGGCTTCAAGGGAGGTTTTCCAGCAAAGGTTGGCCATTGTTAAAAGTAAAATTGGAAAGATCCCTTTATCCCCCGAGCTTGACAAAGTTTTAGGCAGAGGAAAGGGGTGGTATCTTAAGGGAGGGATTTTTAAAACAAAAAAAGAGCTTTGGCAGGCCCTTTTTAATATATGGTTAAACCATGCCTATGCCAGGATTTGGCAGGAGGGTTTTAATTCCGGATTATTGTCAAGCCTTACTTCCCAACTTATTTTTCTGGTAGAAAAACAAATTGTTCCGGGATCGGCTTTTTTTGACCCAAATTTAGGTGAGGTAATAATTAAGGCTAGTGGTTTAAACCCTGAATCCCAAAAGCTGATAGGGAAGTTAGTTATAGAAGGCAATAAGAAGCTTTTTTTGCCATATATATACGAATTCATATCCATTAAAGGGAAAATCCTCCTTGTGGGGCTCGCTCCCTTTACCCAGACCCTGCCGGTTTCCAAGACAGAAGATATTGTGATCCCTCAAAATATACAGAAGAAGGCTGTAAAATCGGCTGTTAAGGTATTTTTTAATTTATCGTCGGGGTTTTCAATTCCGGGGATGGATTTAGACGGAGTATTAATAGAGGCAGAAAGGGTTTTAGATTTACGGCAGACAGACAGGAGGGTTAATTTTGAAAATCTGGTGTTTAAGTTAGCGGAGTCGGCCTTAAGCTTTACGACTAAGCCGGTTATCTACAGGCTGCCTGATATCTTAGATGGGGATATTGACGGAGCATTAAGGTTGATACACCAAAAAAGCCTTTTGGACCTAGCATGTGATGCTTTTCTTTTTGTCAGGAATAAAAAGAATCTTTTGAACGTGGAGCTGGGGATCCCCGGGCTTCGCTCGGCTGATGAACTGGTCCGGATAAAACAGGAACTTGCGGCCCGGGGGATAAATAGAAAAGGTACCCTAAGGTTTTGGCAGGAAGTTTTCGTACCTGAGAATTTGATTAACCTGGAAGATTACCTGGCTGTAGGGATTGATGGGGTGATATTGAATTTGGATAGGTTACAGCTTCATTTGGGTGGATATAAGGTAACGGAGGGAGAATTTTACCGGAAGCAGGTAGCTGCCCTGGTTAAATTTATAGGGCCGGCATTTAAGATTTTACACAAAGCCCGGATCCATGTTTTAGCCAAGGGGGAACTTTGTATTTATCCTGATATTTTGGACTGTTTAATTGAAGGTGGTGTTTGGGGAATTGTGGCTAATACGGAGATTGAAGCAGAATCCTTGCCAGAGCACTTAAACTGGTCGGAAAGAAGAATGGTAGCCAAACGCTTCGCCTAGCCTCAGCAAGGCCAGGCCTTGCAGAAAAAGGCCTGGCCTTGCAAGGAACTATGGGGCTCCAAGGTTAAAGAGAAGGACATATTCTCCCTTTGGCGGTTGCTTTTTAAACACCTCTAGCCAGTTAGTGATAGTTTCCATTTTTACCGACTGGTGGATTTTGGTAAGTTCGTGGGCCAGAACTACTTCTATATCACCATTAACTTCCTGCATGTCCTCCAGGGTTTTCATTAATTTGTGCGGCGCTACATAGGCGATGTATGTCACTCTGATACTCTCATGTATTAGAGTAAGTTTCTTTAGGAGTTCTAAGCGGTGGCCGGGTTTTTCCGGGAGGTAGCCCAAGAAAATGAATTTGTCAGGTGGTAATCCGGATAAGGTAAGAGCGGGAAGGATAGAAGATGGGCCAGGGAGGGAATCCACAGCAATTCCCTGGGTAAGGCATTCCCGGACTAGTTTATACCCCGGGTCAGACACCAAAGGAGTTCCGGCGTCAGAGACTAATGCCAAGTTTTGACTGCTTTGCAATTGGGCAATCAGCCTTGGAACAGTTGTAGCCTCATTGTAGTCATTTAAGACTAAAAGTGGTTTTTTGATTTGGAAATGGCTTAAAAGCAGGCCAGTCCTTCTGGTGTCTTCGCAAATGATTCCATCCACCTCTTTTAGCACCTCAAGGGCCCTTAAAGTAATATCTTTTAAATTACCGATAGGTGTTGGTACAATGTATAACATAAGTTAAATTTCTAATTTCTAAATCCTAATTTCTAAACAAATTCCAATTTAAGAATTTTTTAGGTTAATTGGGTTAATAAACATAGTTTGAAAGCTTGCTTGAAAAATATGTTTTCAAGCTTCGCTTATTAGTAATTAGGTTAATTCTATCATGCTTGAATCAGTTGCAGGTTGGGTCATTCATATAATTTCAACACTCGGTTACCCCGGCATTGTCCTTACTATGGCTATAGAGTCGGCCTTAATTCCACTTCCCTCAGAGATAATTATGCCTTTTTCGGGATTTTTAGTCTCAACCGGCAGGTTTGAGCTAATCTGGGTAGGGGTGGCAGGGGCTTTAGGTAATGTTTTAGGGTCCCTGGCTGCTTATGCACTTGGCTATTGGGGGCATGAAAAGTTAGTCCGCCGCTTTGTAAGAAAATGGGGGAAGTGGATTTTACTTGGTGAGGAAGAGTTAGATAAGGCGGAGGAACTTTTACATAAGTATAAGGATTTAGTTGTTTTAGGCAGCAGGGTAGTTCCAGGAGTAAGGACTGTTATCTCCCTGCCTGCTGGTTTTGCAAAGCTCCCCTTGGGCAGGTTTATAGTTTTGACCTTTATAGGGTCGTTTATATGGTCGTTGTTTCTTGCCTGGGTCGGTTTTACCATGGGGGAAAACTGGGACACTTTAGGGCCATATTTCCATAAGGCTGATGCCTTGATAATTTTGGTAGTCCTAGGCTTAGGCGGATTTTATGTTTACCGGAAAGTGAAAGGCAATAAATCCCGAACTTAAATTACTATACCTGTTTTTTGGACAACTTTTGACCTGGCTTTTTCTTTGGAATTATGTTGTTTTACCAGTTCCCAGAAGTATGATACTGCCGTCTTGACCAGCTCTTTCCTATTTTTATTATCCGTCTGTTGCAAATAAGTGGGCACTTGCATATTTGAACTAAAAAGCTGCTCTCTTTTTTGATCAAACTGCACCTGATATTGGCTATTAGGTACAAATCATCTTGTAACCCCTAGCATAAGGTGTAGGTTCAAGATTGGAGTAAAAATGTGGTTAGAAAAGGGTAAGAAAGGTTATAAGCTTTGCTTTCGGCGAAGCCTTCAAGTAAAGCTTTCAGGCTCTGCCTATGGGGTTTACGGGTTAGCCGAACCTGCGGATTACTCCGACACATTTGCCTTGGATTTTTACATCGGTTGTATAGATTGGTTCCATGGCAGCATTGGCAGGTTCCAGCCTGATCCGGTTTGGTTCCTTAAAAAACCTCTTTAGGGTGGCTAAACCGTTGTCCAAAAGCGCCACTACTATCTCCCCGTCGCTTGCTGTATTTTGTTCTTCGATAATGACGTAATCACCATCTAAAATACCATCCTCGATCATAGAGTCACCTTTAACCTGGAGGACATACGACCGTTTTTTGCCGGACACCATAGTTGGGGGGACATTAACTGTAGCGTCCGGGTCTGTATAGGCCATGATTGGTTGGCCTGCGGCTATAAATCCCAGGACGGGTAACTCGATCCCTTTTAGTGAGTTTGCTATTTTTTGGTCAAGCAGCTCAATTCCCCGGACAGCCCCTTCAAATTTTTTAATTACCCCTTTTTGTGTTAAGGCCTGGAGATGTTCATGGACTGTGGCAAGGGAAGATACCCCGATACTTTCAGCAATTTCACCCAGAGTAGGGGAATAACCGTACTTATCGATATACTGGCGGATAAAGTCCAGGATTTGTTTCTGGCGGCGGTATAAAGTTATTGGCATACAAATAACTTACCAATAAAACCCGAATGTGTCAATACCTCAATTTAGCTCGGTATTGATCCTGAGCGCAGTCGAATGGATCAAGAGGATCAAAATAGGTCAACTTTTCTGTTTGCCTTCGAAGATGCTCTTAACTTCCTGGATTATTTGGTCGGGAGTAAGCGCTGCCTTGATAAGATATCCTTCTGCCCCCAAGCTAAACCCTTTTTTAATAATGTCATCCTGCCCTAAGTTGGTCAAAAAAACCACAGGTATATTCTGAGTTGCAGAGTCCTGCTTGATAGTTTGCAAAACCTCCAGGCCGTTAATATCCGGTAGCATTATATCAAGTAGTACCAAGTCATATTGGGCGGCCTTTAAGGCCACCAGCCCGTCTTTGCCGGTAGCGAAGGCATCGGTTGCAAACCCGGCCAGGTCAAGCTCCCTTTTATAAAGCTCCCTGATTGGGGTTTCATCTTCAACCAACAATATCCTTTGCATAACTAAGATTTTAGAGGCAAAAGGGGGGCGCGTCAACCCGTCTAAATTTCTTTGAAATTTGTGCGGGTCAATCCCTGTTGTTTAAGGCTGGTATCGAGAAACTGAAGGTAGAACCCTCGCCTGGTTCCGATTGTACCCATATTTTACCGTGGTGAAGATCGATAATAGCCTTGGAGATATATAGACCTAAGCCTGTACCCTTAGACCCTTCCTCGAGTGCCCCAAAGACCCGGAAGAATTTAGTAAAAAGATGTGGTATAGCCTCTTTTGGGATGCCCCTGCCGGTGTCTTTTACATTTGTAACAACCTGGTCTCCCTGATTTGTAATTTGGACCACTATTTGGCCTTTTGGGGGAGTGTATGAGACGGCATTGGCCAAAAGATTAGAAAGGACTTCGGTTATCCTTACCTTGTCGGCTGAAATTTGCGGTATATTTTGAGGTTTCTCAAAAGTTAATGTTAGGTTATTCTCTTTGGCCCGTTCCTGGAACTGGTCAACTATTTGTTGGGCGGTTATGGCCCAATCCAGGGGGGTCAGGTTTGCAGTCAGTGTCCCTTTTTCGATACGGGAGACATTTAAAAGGTTTTCTGTTAGTGAGGAGAGCTGGTTGGTGGCATTATTAATGCGGGTTAAGAAAGTATTTTGTTCTGCATTAAATTTAGAAGCATTTTCCTTAATAAAAACAGACAGGTAACCTTTAATGGAAGTCAGGGGTGTCCGGAGCTCATGGGCTGCCATAGAAACAAAGTCCAGGCGCATCTCTTCCAGTTCCCTCTCCTTGGTTGTGTCATGGATAGTAATAATAGCCCCCAGCCCAACCTCTAACCCTTCTTTGATGGCTGAGCTGGTAAGGCTTACATAAAGTTTCTTTTGGGAGCTTGAGACAAGTTGGATGTTTTCTTTGCGGAGCAATACAGTATCTTCCTCAAGCCTTCCTTTGGGTAGCAGGCTTTCAAATGGGATTTTTTGCTGGTCTTCCTGAAGTGATAAAACTTCATCAATCCTTTTGCCGATAATCACTTCCTGATAGAATCTATGGTAACGGCCAGTTTATTGCGTTCGGCAGAGATTACCTCACGGTCCCTTTTAACACTAAGGTAGAGCAGTAGGTTATCTATTACCCTGGCCACTTCACTGGAAAACTCCCTCATTAGTTCAAATTCAAACGGGGGGGCTGTATCCTTAGTCAAACTTGAAAGATAATATATAATCCCGATTACCCTTTCCTGGGTAATTAATGGATAAATAAAAATACCTTTAAATCCGCAATCCCGCTGGATTTTTTCCGATAACTCTGGAGGGAACGTCCCTTTTTGGATATCGTGTAAATTTTCAGTGTAGTAATTCCGTTTTTCTTTGACGGCCTTGACAAATAGATGGTCATCCTGGTTTAGCGACACAACTTGTTCATGGTAAGGTATCGGCAGGTTTTTAAGGACTTCCTGGAGCCTTGCATCACCGGCAACAGATAGGGCAATTCTTCTGATGGTGCCGGCTTTATAGTCTATTAAGGCAAGCGACCCTATTTGGTAGCCCAGCTCTTTTTTTAAAAGGTCTACAATAAACTGGCAGAGGGGGATGATTTCTCGGCTTGTGAGGGCAATATTATCCAGTTGCCTTAAAGCTGTTAAAAGCTTATTTTGCCTAGTTATCTGGCTAATATTTTCTTGGGCGGTTGTGGCAATGGCATTGATGGCATCGGCTAAGCTTTTAATCTCATCAATATCCTGAGAGTGGATACGATATCCCAAATTTCCCAAACTGATTTCCCTGCTTTGTTCTGCAATTTTTTTAATCGGCCCGACAATTTGTTTGGAGAGTAGGAAGCTTAGGTAAATGACTGCCCCTAAAGTAATTGCAAAAAGGATTGTGGCTTGTTCGGCGGTTTGCCTCATGGAAGCCATAAACCCGACTGTATCCATTATAGCCATAGGATCACCAAAAAGCTCGTCATAGTGGGCGTAAATCCATAAGATATTGGTAGTAAGTATCGGCAGGATAGACATCAGGAGAAAGGCTAGGAGAAATTTCCCCCGGAGCCTAAGATGTGCAAAAAAATGAACACTGTTGGGCAGGGCCATAACTTGATTCTAACAAGCGGTATGCCTTTACTGCAACACTAATACTCTGTTTACAACATTCTTACAGTTTTAGAGCTTTGCTTCTTACGTGTTTCTGGTCTAATCCTTGTTAAGTTGAAAAAATTTCTTTTATTTATTGCATCTGCATCCCTGCTCCTGCAATCGTTGTTGCCTTATAGTGCAACGCTATCTTTTGCCCAGGAGGTAACCCCAACGCCGACACAGACGGAGGAATCGGCACAAACTGCAGAGCCATCAGATATCCAGACTTCAACTGCAACAGACCCGATGGCGACAGAGGTTCCTGCTGAAAATCCAATTGAAACTTCAGTGGAAGCCCCAACCCCTGAACCTTCCCCAACTGTTGAGCCGACACCAACACAATCTGAGCCGCAGCCTACACCGGTAATTTCAGAAACTCTAATATCTTCTCCCTCAGCTGAGACCCCGGACCTAACTCCAGCCCCAACTGCTATGCCTTCTGCCACACCCCTTTGGAATGATCTGGGGGGTGGAGCGTTTGAAACAAACCAAGCAGTTTTAGTAGGTGAGGAATATATTTACGCAAATAATAATAAATTAAGGGTTAAATTTACCCAGCTACCTGGCCCTGCGGGTAAGCTCTCTATTAAAGAAATAAAATTAACGCCGGACCAGATCTTACAAACAGGCGCCTTGTCCGATACTGCATACGAAATTACTTCAACTATGGCCGATGGTACTTTTACCTATGACCTTACTTTACCTTTACCCCCTGAAGCCCAGGGGAAGGAAGTGGAAGTTGTAGCAGCTGAAAGCGAATCAGAACTTCCTTCCGCTCCGGAGTTAAATGAACAAAAAGAAAAGACTGCGGATACTATTACTATAAGAGGATTAAACCACTTCACTGTTTTCGTAATTACAACCCCAAATCCGGACACAACCCAAAGGGTATTGATAAATGAAGTAGCCCCGACCGTTGTAGCTGAATGGATTGAACTATTCAATAATGGTACTCAACCTGTAAATTTAGCAGCCGGCACCGGCTGGGTGATCAGGAATTCCGCGGGCAACTCCCAATCCCTTTCTGCGCTGGGGACTATTGCGCCTGCCGGAAGGGCCGTATTTAATGCACCAGCCGGTTGGCTTTTGGATGTTGCCCCTGAGACTGTCAGTATTCTTAATGAACTGGGGTCAACTATTGACACTGTTACTATTTCGCTAACAGCCCCGGGATTTGCGCTTGACCATTATCCTTTGGCAGGTGAATCAGTTGGCCGAAAAACAGACGGTATAGCTGAATGGGCGATTTTTACCAGCCCAACCAAAGGTACCGCTAATGTTTTACCTCCAGCCGGTGCCGGTGGCCTTTCAGAAGTCGGTCCGATTGCCCCCGCAGGCGGCTTTATAGCAGGTTTCCCAATTTGGTACAAAGATTCAAATGGTCTGGCTTTGGATCTAATGGAAGCGGCTGACGGATTCGGCATCTCTGATCCTACTGACCCTGCAGTTCCTTTCTCAGAACAAATCGGCTTTAACGCCGAAGGCTTTTGGTGGTCAGCAGAGGCTTCTATTGACCGTCCGATAGGTACACGCACTATACTCGTCTTGGCTCTTGAAGCCGCGTTTGCCGGAGAGGCAGCAGTTGACGGGGAACAATCAGTACAAAACAGGTTGAGATATAGAATTGATGGATTAGTGCCCGGCGAAACATATACCATCACCCATCCCTTTGGCAGTGTACAGGAAATTGCCGAGGCTGACGGGGTAATTAACGTCACCGATGACATCGGCTGCTTTGCCGGCGGTGGGGCTACCTGCAACCAGACAACCCTTCCCAACTTCTCTTCAGCGCTTGCAGGCCAGGTTGGGCCATACTTAACCTGGACGACGTTCAATACGGACCCTAATCTTACCGATCCTCAGCTTACAAATCTTGGAAATCCGGGCAGAAGATATGTCGGAAATCCCGCTGTTGACCATGCGGTTACCGGCAGCCCAACCGGAAACAACTTCTTCCGTGTTGAAGGTTTAAATGTTGGCGGAGCCGGAATTAATGTGATCGAAACAAACCTTTTCTCTGTTTCCGGAAGGCTGGCAGATACTGACGCTCCGGTAATAACCCTTTTTGGAGCAAATCCGGTCAATGCTATCCAAGGCTCAATATACACCGATGCCGGCGCGACAGCTTTAGATGACCTGGGTGGTAATTTAACCGGCAGCATTGTTGTTACCAGTTTGCCTGTTGATACATCAACCCTTGGAGCAAAAACAGTTACCTATACAGTTACGGATAGCGCAGGACGCACCTCTGTGGCGACAAGAACGGTAAATGTCGT
This sequence comes from Candidatus Daviesbacteria bacterium GW2011_GWA2_42_7, assembly GCA_000997105.1. GTDB lineage: Bacteria > Patescibacteriota > Microgenomatia > Daviesbacterales > UBA10151 > 2-01-FULL-43-38. The sequence goes on along the minus strand of LCEJ01000019.1, from coordinate 1,036 downwards.
AGCAGCCGGTGGAATAGATGTAACTGCGCCCGTAATTACGGTAATCGGGGCAAGCCCTGCAAATAATCCTGCAATTCAAGCTACCAGGACCGTCAACGTAATCGCGGATGCGGTTGCTCCGGTAATTACCATAACGGGTTCAAATCCGGTCAATGTCTTTACGGGAGCTGCTTATACTGATGCCGGGGCCACAGCTATTGATAATGTGGATGGAGATCTGAATGCAAGCATTGTTACCACCGGCCTACCGATTAATACCACGATTGTTGGAGCAAACACCGTTACTTATACCGTGACGGATAGCGCGGGAAACATTGCCACCACGACGAGAACGGTTGATGTAGCAGATACTCTGCCGGCCGGCCTTGTTGAGGTTGGTCCGATTGGTGCGGCCACGGGTTTTCCTGTCTGGTACAAAGACTCTAATGGCTTAGCTTTGGATCTGCATGAAGCACCAGATGGTGGTTTCAGTATTTCCGATCCGGTTGATCCGGCAAATCCCTTCTCCGAAGTGGTCGGATTTAACGCTGAGGGATTCTGGTGGTCAGCCACAGCTAGTCCGGCAGATACCGTCAATACCGTAACCAGCGCACCGGTTTCCGGAATTTTGGTCCTGGCCATTGAAGCGGTGTTTGCAGGCGAAGCAGCAGTTGACGGGGAACAATCAGTGCAAAACAGGTTGAGATACAGAATTGATGGATTAGTGCCCGGCGCAACCTATACTGTCTCCCACCCCTTTGGTAGTATCGATGAAGTTGCCGATGCTGACGGAGTAATTAATGTAACTGATGACATCGGCTGCTTTGCCGGCGGTGGGGCTACCTGCAATCAGGCAACCCTTCCCAACTTCTCTTCGGCATTTGCAGGCCAGGTAGGGCCATACTTAACTTGGACTACATTCAATACCAATCCTACCTTAACTGATCCTCAACTGGTTAACCCTTCCAACCCGGGAAGAAGATATGTCGGTAATCCTGCCTTTGACCATGCAGTAACAGGCAGCCCGATTGGACAAAATTCATTCAGCGTGACAGGA